>JAJUIC010000152.1 GCA_029265595.1 Flavobacteriaceae bacterium | reverse complement strand
GCGCTCCCCCTCCAGACCACTAATGGAATTACCGTGTTCCATACCTACCAGGCCTTTAAAGCCTTTTTCATAAATGAATTTAAAGACGTTCTTATAATTGATTTCTCCGGTGGTGGGTTCATTCCGGCCTGGATTATCACCTACCTGAAAATAAGCAATTTCTTCCCAGGTATCTCGAATATTGGGAATTAAGTTGCCTTCCTGAATCTGTTGGTGGTAAATATCGAACAGGATTTTGCAGGAGGGACTGTCCACGGATTTGCATATTTGGTATGCCTGCGGGCTCTCTTTTAGAAACAAGCCGGGGTGGTTCATGAAATTCAATGGCTCCAGCACCATAATGATTCCATGAGGTTCAAGTATTTCTGCGGCTCGTTTTAAAGATTCCACCACATGAGCCGTCTGAAACTGTATATCGAGCCTGAGGTCTTCAAACCCGGGAACTACCGTAACCCATTTTGCATTGACCCTTTTGGCCACCTCCACCGACTCCTTTATTTCCTTTAAGAATTTTTCCCGAAGCTCCTGATTCCCGCTGGTCAGATTGGGTTTGCTCCAGCTGATTTCATGGGCCACAAAAACGCCCATTTCCATGTTGAGCTGTTGCATGGTGCGCGCGATCTTCTCTTGTAAGGACTTGTCGCGGTGTTTCATTCCGTTGTCCTCAAAAGCGGTGAAGCCCTGATCGGCCATAAATTTCAGTTGGTCTATGGGATCATCTCCCGCGTGGTGGCGGAACATTCCAAGGTGGGGCGCATATTTCAGATTAAAGCCGGCCTGCTGTTCTTTATAGGGGATTTCCCGCGTGCTAGAGCCAGCGTACATTCCCAGTGGGCCCAGGGCCGCAACTGCGGAAACAGCCAGTTGTTGTTTTACAAAATTCCTACGGTTCATAGGTCTGCTTTCGATTTATTTCCCCAGTTTTACGTACTGGTTTTTGGGCAAAAGTTCCGAATCCTTTCTATTAACTGTTGAATTCGAAACATTTTTAAAACCTTAAAATTAAGTTTATTTTTTAAATTGCCTATCTGAAAACCCAAAGTTTTCACTTTGGCAAAATAAAGGTATTATTATTAATAAAGTCGGTGACAGTGAATACATTATATGAAAATGACACCTATGACGCTATCGTTGTAGGTACAGGTATTAGTGGAGGATGGGCTGCCAAGGAACTCTGTGAGAAGGGATTTAAAACCCTTGTCCTGGAAAGAGGACGAATGGTCAGGCATATTGAAGACTATCCAACCATGAATGATGATCCCTGGGATTACGAGTTTAAGGGAAGGGTGCCCCGGGAAGAGGCTAAACGTCAGTTTAAGCAAGCCAGAACCGGTTATACCATTAGTGCAGCCAGTAAGCATTGGTTTGTGGACGATCTTAAGCATCCCTATAATGAAACAAAGCGTTTTGATTGGATGCGCGGTTACCACGTGGGAGGCCGCTCTATTATGTGGGGACGCCATTCCTACCGGCTGAGCGATTTGGATTTCGAGGCCAATAAAAAAGATGGTCATGGCGTGGACTGGCCCATCCGTTATAAAGATATTGCACCCTGGTACGATTATGTTGAAAAATTTATCGGGGTTAGTGGAGAACCCCTGGGATTGCCTCAGTTGCCCGATGGCCAGTTTCTTCCTGCTATTGAACTCAACTGCGTTGAAAACCATTTGAGAAAAAGTCTGGAAGAAAATTTTGATGGCCGCGTTCTTACTTCAGGTAGGGTTGCTCATATTATCGGAGATACACCCTTTGAAGGCCGCAGCGCATGCCAGCATCGCAACCGCTGTATCCGTGGGTGTCCTTACGGAGCTTACTTCAGTAGTAATTCCTCTACGCTCCCGGCAGCCGAACGAACGGGGAATATGACCCTCCGCCCGCATTCTGTAGTGCATGAGGTGATGTATGATCCTGATACTAAAAAAGCAACAGGGGTGAAGGTGATCGATGCAGAAACCAAAGAAACCATGGAGTTTAAGGCCAGAGTTGTCTTCCTTTGCGCCTCGGCAATTGCCTCGACCAGTATTTTGATGCAATCCAAATCGGATCGATTCCCTGATGGAATGGGGAATGATAGTGGGGAACTGGGTCACAATATCATGGATCACCATTTTCAGGCCGGAGCCAGTGCCAAGGTCGATGGATATGAAGATATGTATTATAAAGGTCGCAAACCCACCGGAATTTATCTGCCCCGATTCCGAAACCTCCAGGATGGTGAAAACCTGGATTTTGTGCGCGGGTATGGATATCAGGGAGGCGGTAATAGGGGAGATTGGTCTGCTGCGGTGGCGGAAGCTGCTTATGGGAAAGCACTCAAGGATGCTATTGTTGCCCCTGGCGGCTGGACCATGGGCCTGATGGGGTTTGGAGAAACCTTGCCATATCACGAGAACAAGATGACCCTGGACTACGACAAACTGGATGAGTGGGGGCTGCCGACGGTAACTTTTGACGCGGAGTTTAAGGAGAATGAATTAAAGATGCGCAAGGATATGGTGGAGCAGGCTGCTCTTATGTTGGAGAAAGCCGGCTTTCGAGACATCAACACCTATGATAATATAGGAGCACCCGGACTGGGTATTCACGAAATGGGGACCGCAAGAATGGGCCGGGACCCCAGGACCTCCGTCCTCAATGGAAATAACCAAATTCATGCAGTGGAAAATGTGTACGTAACAGATGGAGCTTTTATGACCTCGGCCGGGTGTCAGAATCCATCATTAACCTATATGGCCATGACCGCGCGTGCAGCGGATCATGCAGCCAAGAACTTTTTGTAGAAACTAAGACAGAGAACATGAAAAGAAGAGAAGCATTAAAAAAAATAGGACTGGGAGCTGGATTTTTGGTTATGGGTCCCAGTGCCCTGAGTCTGCTTCAGAGCTGTTCCAGGGAAGCCAGGGCCAGTTGGGAACCTGTTTTTCTAAGTCCTCAGAATGCCTTTGCGCTGGAGGAAATTCTGGATGTGATTCTTCCGACAACAGATACCCCCGGAGCAAAGGATTTAGGCATCGCCTATTTTCTTGATACCTATATGGATCAGGTTGCAGCAGAAAGAGAGCAACGTGATTTTACCCATGGGGCCGAAGCCTTCAGGAGTCTGTTCGAGCAGGAATTCAATAAAGGAGTTTTGGAGGGTGAGCCGGAAGAATATGAGAAGCTTGTGGCCAGGATACTCCAGGCGACTCCTCAGGAGCGGGAGGAGTTTGCCAGCAGATCTACAGAAACCCAGGATCCGATGGATGAAAACCCACAGGAAGATGTAGATCCTGCTCCCGGAGCTTTTGCCTATGTGCAAAGTGTCCGCGGATTGGGTATTTGGGCCTGGAAAAATACTGAAGCCATTGGGGAAGAGGTTTTGTGGTACGACCCGATCCCGGCCCAGTACATCCCGTGTGTACCGGTCGAATCCGTGGGTAACGGAAAGACTATGTCTTTATAAATCAAGCCGATACTTTTCGGGGTGAAAACCTATTAACATTCAAGATTTGAATAGCGGGCGAATATTGAATACATTTAGCGGCCATAAAAATAGCTGCTGGAGGTTTAGCCATAGGATGATGAAAAGAGTTATTTCCGGGATTTTGATTTTTTGTCTATCAGGTAGTCTGTACCCGGGTGTCTTTATTTCGGGCCGGGATACGATTCCGGAACTAGAACAAATCATCAGGTTGAACCAGACCTTTTTAGATCAGGAGGTCCCTTTCAATCATTTTGCCCTTTGGAAGGATGGCGGATTTCAAAATGACTGTATATGCTATAAGTATAATCTCGTAGAAACAGACAGCCTGAGGTCCCGGCAGGAAATTACAGCTTTTCTTGATGAACTGATATTACAATACGGGGTCATCCCGGATGTAGTGAAAGCTCCTTTTATTTCTGACCCTGAATTTTTGAAGG
>JAJUIC010000065.1 GCA_029265595.1 Flavobacteriaceae bacterium | reverse complement strand
GTGACATTTTTATTTCCACAGTCCATCCAGTGATCCACCTTTCCAGGCACAAACCGCATTCCATTGCGCTTCATGGCCTCAATTCCGTCATTGATCTGGTATTCTCCACCTCGGATTATATTCTGGTCCAACACGCCCTGTAGGGCATCTTTCAGTATGCTGACATCCCTGAAGTAATAGATTCCGATGACCGCCAGATCCGAGACGAATTCCTGCGGCTTCTCTACCAGCTCAACAATTTCATTGCGTTCATTGAGTTGTACCACCCCAAAGGCACTGGGATTCTCCACCTGTTTTACCCAAATCACGCCATCGGCTTTTTTATCCAACGTGAAATCCGCTTTAAAAAGTGTATCGGCATAAGCAATTACCGCAGGGCCCTGCAAAGAATCTTTCGCACACATAATCGCGTGACCTGTACCCAGGGGTTTATCCTGGTAATAAATGCTCGCTTTGGCTCCCAGATCCTGAGCGATTTGTCTGAGGTCATTTTCTACTTTTTCCCCAAAATCAGCTCCTATGACAAAGGCAATTTCATCAATTTGCTCATCCAGTACACCGGCTATTTCTTCCACCAGCCGGTGTACAATGGGCTTTCCTGCAATTGGTATTAAGGGTTTGGGTACTGTCAAAGTATGAGGTCGAAGGCGGGAGCCCCGACCCGCCATTGGCACGATAATTTTCATGTTTGTGTTTTTAATATTTACCCAAAAAAGGGGTATCGATAATGAAGTTTTTCTGTTAGTTGGTTCCTGTGCTCCCAAAGCCACCCGATCCCCTGGAAGTTTCTTCCAATACCTCCACTTCGGACCAGGTAATATGTTCATGCTTACTGATAACCAGCTGAGCCACGCGCTCCCCGTCTTCAATGGTAAAGGATTCATTGGATAGGTTGACCAGGATGATGCCTATTTCCCCGCGATAGTCAGCATCAATGGTTCCGGGCGAGTTCAATACCGTGATGCCTTTCTTGGCAGCCAGTCCGCTTCGGGGACGCACCTGTGCTTCATATCCCACAGGAAGCTCTATAAAAAGGCCAGTTTTTATAAGGGCCCGCTCCAGCGGCGCAAGGGTGACATTTTCACTGAGTTCCGCTCTCAGGTCCATACCTGCGGATGCTCCGGTGGCATATTGCGGAAGCGGATGCTTTGATTTGTTGATGATTTTAATGGTCATTCTATTTAAATTATCAGTGTTGTGGTAAACTTAGGATTTTCGAACTAAGGCTTTGAGCTGGTCTTTTTCACTAAAAATAACAAGGGCGAAAAAGATAAGGATTAAAACAGTCCCGATATAATAATTGTTCCTAAAACCATGGAAGGAAAGGGCGGATAATCCTACAGAAAGCAAGAGGTACCCCCCTATGCGTTTCAGATCATAGGGTACGGGATAATGCTTTTGGCCTAGATAGTAACTCAGAAGCATCATACTGCCATATGCCGCAAGGGTCGTCCAGGCTGCAGCCATGAACCCATATACCGGAATAAAAACAAGGTTCAGTACCACGGTGATAAGGGCTCCCAGTAGAGAAATATACATTCCCACCTTGGTTTTGTCCGTTAACTTGTACCAGATCGAAAGATTGTGATATATCCCCAGACAAAGGTTGGCAAGCAGGATTACAGGAACAATGGCAATAGTGACCCAATACTCCTCATTGGGCACGATTAATAGCTTGAAAAGGTCCAAAAACACCACCAGAACCAAAAGCATGGCACTCCCCGCCAACACAAAATACTTCAGAATATCCGCATACATCAATCGGGCGTTTTTCTTATTGTACTGGTTGAAAAAAAAGGGCTCTGCTCCCAGGCGGAAAGCCTGAATATACAATGCCATAAAAATAGCCAGTTTATACACCCCGGCATAGGCACCCATGATCTGATCCGAAATAAATTCTTTCAGGATGTACTTATCGAACATTTCATTAATCACGTAAGCCACCCCCGCAACCATTACCGGCCAGCCATAACGCCAGAGCTTCTTGAATATGGACCACCTAAACACAAAGGGGGTACGGAAAAAATATGGCAACAGCATCAGGAAAGTAGCAGCACTGGCAATCAGATTCGCCCAAAAGATGTATTGTACCAGATTATCCGAATCAAAGGTGTCAAGAATAAAGCCGGGAAACAAATACGGGTAATGTGGAATCAGGTAAAGGTAGATCACATTGATAAGAGTCAGAATGAGTACATTTCCCACCTTTATAAGGGTAAATTTCACCGGGCGGTTGGTAGCCCTCAGGTAAGCGAAGGGAATCACCACAAGATTATCCAGCACCAGCACTCCCAAAAGGATATAGAAAAAGTCAGGGGATAAATCCACCACGGCCATCACCAGATCCCGGAAGAGCAACACCACAATGAAAAACAGCACCGTGGAAAATGTCAGGCTGATAAATGAGGTAGAAAAGACTTCCTGTTTCTTCTCGGCTCTGCTGAAATACCGGAAGAAGGAGGTCTCCATTCCAAAGGTCAGGATCACATTAAAAAATGCTGCCCAGATATAAAAGGTAGTGTTTTCGGAGTAGGAGGCGGTGGAGAGGGCACCGATTTGCAGGGGTGCCAGAATGAAGGTCATGAGCCGCGGTACCACCGTGGCCATTCCGTAAATTGCAGTGTCTTTAAAAAACCGCCTTAAGATACTCAAGTCAACGCTTTTTATGCCGAGGCAAGTTAGAAAACTACCCGCCCACTCACCTCATTGTACAAAGAGGGATTTAGTCCATGTTTCTTTCTTCAATCCCGACCACTTTAAAATAGTTGGATTCCCCATCCTTTTTATAAGTGATCACCGCCTGGTCCCGCTCCAGCTCGAAAGGTAATTTTGCCAGTATTACCGGAGGTCTGTTTCCATATTCCTCCCGGGGATCCGCACTCATAATGCGGTCGGGCTTTTCACTACCGGCAAGGGGAAACCGACCTACATAGATAAGGCTATCATCGGAGAGCTTCTCAAGGGCAGCTCCTCTCCCGCGAAAGAAAACAGAATCCAGTTCAATACCGGGATGTATCTGCGCATTCACCGGAAGGTACAGCTCCAGCATCCTGGATCCCGTAGCTTCTTTATCCGAATAGGTATAAAAAGCCTGCTGAAGGTCTATAGGGCCATTTTTCTGGGACTTTTTACTATTGCCACAGCTTTGCAGGGCAATTAATGCAATTCCTCCTAAAATAAGCTTTAAATATATTTTCATGGTGTGGTGCTTAGATGTCCGAAAGATAAAACAATTTGCATTCCATTACAGCACAAATCTTTTTTCTGCTGCCCTTAACCCTGCCCCGTCTTCTGTGCCTCCAAACAACAGGATAAAAAAAATCCCTGAAAGTTCATTCCAGGGATTTTCCTTGTTATAGGCTTGGGGCTGCTTTACTTATTAAGTGCTTCTGCACCGCCGACAATTTCCAGAATTTCACCGGTAATGGCCGCCTGGCGTGCCTTGTTGTAGGACAGTCTTAATTCGTCTCGCAGCTCTGTAGCGTTATCCGTGGCTTTGTGCATGGCAGTCATTCGAGCTCCATGCTCCGCCGCAAAGGAATCCCGAAGCGCCTTATACAGCTGAATTTTCAAGGATTTAGGAATCAGTTCCGACACAATCTCTTCCATGGAAGGTTCATAGATGTAATCCAGATTGGTATCATCCTCCTTCTCAACCGGAACAATGGGTAAGAACTGTTCTTCCATTACAATCTGAGTGGCGGCATTCTTGAACCGGTTGTAAACCAGCACAATCCGGTCGTAATCCCCTGCAACAAACCGCTGCATCAGATCTTCAGCCACCGCGGACACTTCTTCAAAGGTCAGTTCCTGAAACAGTTCATCGTGATTTTTGTAGACCTCCAACTTCTTGGATAGGATATCATGGGCTTTTTTCCCAATGGTCATCAGTTCCACCTGCTTCCCGGCATAGTCTTCTGACACCAGGTTTCTGACCGCCTTTACAATATTGCTGTTGAATGCCCCAGCGAGCCCTTTATTAGAAGAGATCGCCACCAGCAACACTTTTTCAACCTCACGCTGTTCGGCAAACGGACTTCGCTGATCCTCATCACTCAATCCGGCACTGAGGTCCTGCAATAACTGAGTCAGCTTTTCAGCATAGGGACGCATGGCTACAATAGCATTTTGCGCTCTACTCAATTTAGCAGCAGATACCATTTTCATAGCACTGGTTATCTGCATGGTGGAAGACACCGATGTAATCCTGCTTCTAAGTTCCTTTAAATTTGCCATTTTTATTGACTATGAGATGGGGAAGAGCACTTCAGATGGTCCAATCAAATTGTACGTTCTGAAGTCCTCCCGCCCTTCTCTGTTTTACCGAATTATGCTTTGAATCTCTCCGCTACTTCTTTTGCTGCGGCAGTAAGAGTATCGGTTACCTCATCAGTGAGTTTACCAGCTTTAAGGGTATCCAATACATCCCGATGATGCGTGTCCAAAAATTCAAGATAGGCTACCTCAAATTCTTTTACTTTCTCAACAGGTACCTCTCTCAATAGGTTCTTAGAACCTGCGTAAATAATCGCAATCTGATTCTCTACCGGATAAGGGTTGTTTTCAGCCTGCTTTAGAATCTCCACGTTTCGCTTACCTTTCTCGATCACGTTCATGGTAGCCCGGTCCAAATCAGAACCGAATCTGGCGAAAGCTTCCAATTCCCGGTACTGAGCCTGATCCAGCTTCAGGGTTCCTGCTACTTTCTTCATGGATTTGATCTGTGCAGATCCACCTACTCGTGATACGGAAATACCCACATCAATTGCAGGACGAACCCCGGAGTTAAATAAATCTGAGGTCAGGAAAATCTGACCATCCGTAATAGAAATTACGTTGGTAGGAATATATGCGGAAACGTCTCCGGCCTGAGTTTCAATCAGTGGAAGTGCGGTGAGTGATCCTCCACCTTTAACTTTTCCTTTCAGGGATTCCGGAAGGTCGTTCATGTTCTGTGCAATCTCGTCGTTGTTGATCACCTTTGCAGCGCGCTCCAGAAGTCTCGAGTGCAGGAAGAAAACGTCCCCAGGATAAGCCTCCCGCCCAGGTGGACGACGCAGTAGAAGTGAAATCTCACGATATGCAACGGCTTGTTTTGAAAGATCGTCATACACGATCAGGGCAGGACGACCGGTGTCGCGGAAGTACTCCCCGATGGCGGCTCCTGCAAAAGGCGCATATACCTGCATGGCTGCCGGGTCTGATGCGTTAGCCGCTACGATGGTGGTATACGCAAGAGCTCCTGCATCCTCAAGGGTTTTAGCGATCCCCGCTACGGTGGAAGCTTTTTGCCCAACGGCAACATATATACAGTACACGGGTTCACCCGCATCATAAAATTCCTTTTGGTTCAGGATGGTATCTATACAAACCGTGGTCTTCCCAGTCTGACGGTCCCCGATTACCAACTCCCGCTGCCCTCTACCCACGGGTACCATGGCGTCAATGGACTTAATACCGGTCTGAAGCGGCTCGGTTACAGGTTCCCGGTAGATAACTCCAGGAGCTTTACGCTCCAATGGCATCTGGAAAGTTTCTCCTTCAATCGGTCCTTTACCATCGATAGGGGCACCAAGGGTGTCCACTACCCTTCCCACAATACCTTCTCCGACATCAATAGATGCAATTCGCTGGGTTCTTTTCGCAGTGGCTCCTTCTTTTAGAAATTTGTATTCTCCAAGAAGCACCACCCCCACGTTGTCCTCTTCAAGGTTTAATACGATGCCTTCGAGTCCATTGTCGAATTCAATCAATTCTCCGTACTGTGCATTAGACAGGCCGTAGACACTGGCAATTCCATCTCCGATATTAAGAACGGTTCCCACCTCATCGAGGGAAGCCTTCGCCTCAAATCCGGAAAGCTGTTGTTTTATAATTGCTGATACTTCAGCCGGATTAATTTCTGCCATAATTATTTAGATTAAATACCATCCACCGGGAATGGTTATTTCATTTATAGTTTTGAAACGTATGTATAGTTTTGGAATTCCCTCTTCAAATCAATCAATTGGGATGCGACACTCGCATCATATTGCATATCCCCGACTCGCAGGATAAACCCACCTAAGATAGCCGAATCTACTTTGTTTTCGATCTTGGCCCTGTTTCCGGTTAGTTCCTCCACTTTGGCTCGGATTTTCCCTTCCAGTTCCCCGGTCAGCGGCACCGCTGTAGTGACCAGCGCCACTTGCTCGTGGTTCATCTCATTGAAAAGCAATTCGTATTTAACCGCCACCAGATACAGCACATCAATCCGATTGTTCTTCAGCAACAAATCAAGCACCTGATGCGTCAGTGGATTAATGTTAGTGAATATGGCCTCAAGGGTGTTTCGCTTAATCTTCACACTGACCACGGGACTTTTCAAGATCACGCGCAAATCCGGACTCTCATCCATGGTATTACGGATTAGCTCAAAGTCAGCATTGAGTTCTTTGGCCAGGTTCTTTTCCCGGGCCAGACTCAGTATTGCTTTGGCATATCTAGAAGCAGCTCTGTTTCCTTTCATTGCCATTAATTTAAGGTCACGTCTTCTATCATATCCTCCACCAGCTTTTGCTGTTTGGTATCAGAAGAGAGCTCCTGACGCAATACTTTCTCTGCGATCTGAACAGACAAAGTTGCCACCTGGTTCTTAATGTCAGCCATGGCTGCATTTCGCTCCACCTGAATGGTAGCTCTGGCCTGTTCGATGAGCTTATCCGCTTCTTTCTGAGCATCCTGCTTAGCCTCCGCAATAATCTGATCTTTTATAGCACGGGCTTCCTTTATCATGTTATCACGCTCTACACGTGCTTCCTGCAGTAAACGCTCATTATCGGCCTTCAGGTTTTGCATTTCCTTCTTGGCATTCTCTGCAGAGTCCAGTGCATCATTAATGTTCTGTTCCCTTTTGCGGATCCCTTGTAAAATAGGTTTCCAGGCATATTTTGCCATCAGGAAAATCAGAATGAGCATTACGATCGTCTGCCAGAAGAACAAACCAAAATCGGGAGTTATCAAATCCATAGTTATATAAGAGTAATGGTTATAAGCAACATTAAATAAAGCCTGCTTCGCAACCAACCGTTACGAAGCAGACCTTAAATCATTAATTAGGTAGTCAACACACCTAGAAGGGCAGCTACCACTCCGAAAAGTGCAACCCCTTCCACAAGTGCAGCAGCGATAATCATCGCAGTCTGGATTTTACCAGAAGCTTCAGGCTGGCGTGCAATGGCATCCATAGCATGGCTACCAATTCGGCCTACACCAATTGCGGCTCCGATAACAGCGATTCCAGCTCCGATAGCTGCAAGACCTACGTGTAATAATTCCATAGTGAAAGATTTAGAAGTAATTAAAAATTAATGATGTTCATGTTCCTCAACTGCCATCCCGATAAACAGGGCGGACAGCATTGTAAAAATAAACGCCTGGAGGAATGCTACCAGCAATTCCAATACGGTCATAAATAGTACAAACGGCACGGAGATACTCGCTACTCCGGCAGTTTCTAAAATAAATATCAGTGAAAACAGGCTCAAAATAATGATGTGACCTGCTGTAATGTTAGCAAACAAACGTATCATAAGCGCGATGGGCTTAATCAACAATCCCATAGTCTCTACTACGGCAAGAATGGGCTTTACCCCGGTTGGTACACCTGGCATCCAGAAGGTGTGCTTCCAGTAGTCGCGGTTTCCATTGACCACAATTAGCACCAGAGTAAACAATCCAAGGGCTGCAGTAACGGCAATATTTCCAGTCACGTTGGCAGCACCCGGTAGTAGCCCCAGAAGGTTGGTGATCCAGATAAAGAAAAATACGGTCAGAAGGAAGGGCATAAACTTCATGTACTTCTTCTCGCCGATTTGTGGGATTGCGATATCATCCCGAACAAACAATACCAAAGCCTCCAGAGCGCTGTTGATGCCTCGGGGAGCCTTGGTGTCTTTTTTGTGATGTCTGGCCAGACCAAAGAAGAAAATAATCATCACAATAACCGTAACGAACATAGCCGCCACGTTTTTGGTGATCGAAAAGTCATATGGCTTGACAGCATTGGTAGCCTCGCCTTCTTCATTAAAAGCGATTTGCTCCTCCCCCGGGTTGAGTTGGTAAATGGTTTCGTGGTAATTCACGAACTGCATTCCGTCTTTTTCCACAACGTATTGGCCTTCCGTATCGTGATGGAATTCACTGGACATGAAGGTTACCAGACCATTGTCTGTATAAAGTATTACAGGCAGAGGCAGGGTAACGGATTGCTCCCCGGATCCAAAGAAATGCCAGCCGTGCGCATCACCAATGTGATGCATAATCATATCGGTTGGATTAAATGCCTCATCAGAAGGATCTGCCGGCATATCTTCTTGTGCTGAAGAAACAAAGGGAAGAAGTAAAAAGCTTAGTGTAAAAGCTACTATAATCCTGAAAGATTTATGCGCTGTCATTGTACCTGTGCTGCTTAAAATTACGCTCTATAAATTTGGCTGCAAAGGTACGCTTTTTATTTCCTTTTTTAAAGGCCTCAAATTCATTTTTTTATATTCTCGCCCGAATTTTGATGCCGAATTTCTTTTAATCTGGTTTTTCATTAATTTTTCTGACGACAAATAAAGTTTCAAAGATCAGAAATAGGAAGTATGGAATAAAAAAGGTCATTAAATCAACAAACTTATTAGGGCTGTCTCCCAGCAAAAGAGGGAGTAAGAAAATCAGGGCGGCAAGGGTCTTCACCAGTCCTAACCCCATAAATGCAAATCCGGCTTTATCTTTAAAATTTTCATGGACCCAAAGAACAATAAGATACACCAGCAGACTGGCCACAAAATGGAAAGCGTAAATACTGAGGGTCGCATAATAGGTTTCCATTTCTAAAACCACATGAACCACTCCATATTGGATCGCGAATAAAATAACTGTAAAGGGAAAATAGCTTTTTAAAAAACCTGTCACCTGCTGCTGCATATCAATTTTCATCCTGGGTTAAATCTCTCACTCTCTTTATGACCAGATAAAGTGCCACAAATACACTCAGTAGCGAAACAGCTATGGTAAAACCAGAGTACTTGTTGGGGAACTTCTGATCCAGCCAGATTCCAACAAATACTCCGGCTCCAATGATAATGCCCATTTCAAAGGCAATATTAATAAATCGAAGGTATTTCCTAAGCGGATCTTTTTTCATTCTCCTTCTTCATCTCCTTGACTCCGTTGTTCATCGAACAACTGGCGTTAAAAGTAGCGCCAGGCTCTACAGCAAGTTTGCCAACTTCAACTTCACCACCAATATAAGCAGTAGCGCGTAAACTCAGCAGGTCTGAAACCAAAAGTTTACCTTTGATTCGTCCTTCAATATCCGCCTGCTGACATTGAAGCGTGCCATGAATAGCTCCGTCTTTTCCTATCACCACTCTTCCGGGGGTCATGATATTTCCTTCTACCAGGCCATCAATTCTGAAGTCACCCTGGGCTTCAATATCGCCAACAAATTTGGAGCCATGTGCGATTTTACTTTGCTCGATGCTGTTCTCGTTTTGCGATCGATTTTTTTTTTCTTGTGAAAACATAACGGGGATATTTAATTTAAGTAGGTTTCGAGGTTTTTCTGGATTTGGAGGATCCTGTAATTTGAAGCGGAAATATAAAAATAATTTTCTGAATTTAAGGTTTCATTAAGATTTAAAAATAACTGCTCGGCAGCCACTCTCCCCTTAAGCCCATGCACCACAACAAAAACCTCTTGTAAATTAAATACATCTATAGATATTTCGAGACCCGAAATATCCCCTTCCTGAACAAGTTTATCTAAAATTTCCTTAAAATTATTGACCGCTTCCTGTTGATTTTTGTCAAATCGAAAGACAATTTTGTAGCTATCGGATGCCGATTCGGATTCAAAGCTGAGCTGTGCCAGTCGCGGAATTGTTTCTTTAAGGAGCTGCTCGGCCTCCCTGCCCTCATCACTCTGAGGATAATCGAGTGCCACCTCATTCAGTGCCTGACGGTAGGCCTCCAGCCCCAGAAGTCGACCCAGCGCCCTGGCCCGGAGCATTCGAAACTTCGCTGCCCCCGGCGCATCATAAAGCGCATTGGAGTAATCTTCCACCCCGATAATGACTTCTTCAAAATCTTGGTCTTCGAATAAGGCTACAAGCCGCTCGTATTCCTCTTTTTCCAGATTCATAGCGCCAGGACCCGTACCCTGCCTCTGAATAAGAAGGGCATAATGGGAATTAGGATGCCGCTCCAGAATCCGACTCCGTACTTCAAGCGCTTTGGATTCCTGGCCCAGTTGCTCATAGGTTCTGTACAAATTATACATGGCGGGCACCAGCAATCGGTGCTGCGGATCCTGCTCCAGTAAATCTTCTAAGAAACCGGCACCCAATTCTGGATCCCCGAATTGATCCCGATGAATCAGGCCCAGTTGGTATCGTGCCAGCGCCCTTTGATTCCTAAGACTGTCGACAACCTTTGGGTCGCTGGGTATTTGCGCGATATAGGTCTGTGGATCAAAAAGTGGATTTTCCCTGGAAATCAGTTCATCCGGTTGGGTTTGCTCCGCCTGGGAATCCATCTGGGAAAGACTTGCGGCGGTT
>JAJUIC010000089.1 GCA_029265595.1 Flavobacteriaceae bacterium | reverse complement strand
ACGTTTTCTATAGTTAAATCTCCACAGGTGTGACTTCTGTACATCTTTATTAAGGTTTAATGGAGGGCAAAAATAAGAAGTATAAAGGGAATCTCTTGGTCGCTGGGGAAAATTAAAAAACAGACCCCCTGGAAACCAAAAAAGCTGCACAGATCATTCCATGCAGCTTTCTAAATTCCATAAGGAGCAGGTTTAATGCTCTATCCTGGTAAAGCGAACTTTCTCGTTGATGGCATTGGTGATAAAGTTATCCGCAAGGCCATTGACTATCCAGGTTTCAATTTTCGCTTTCTGGGTGATGGCAGCAGCGGAAACTTTCGACTGCATTCCACCGGTCCCGTGCGTGGATTTGGTGTCGGTCGATATTTCCCGTTGCAACTCCCTTAAATCCGTCACATTTTCAATGGTTTCCGGAGATTCAGCGGAAATGGAACCCTTCTTATACACGCCGTGCGTGTTGGTTGCTATGATAAACAAATCCACATCCAGCAGGGCAGCAGTCTGAGCTGCCAGATTATCATTGTCGCCGAATTGAATGGCGTCAGTGGAGGAGGTGTCGTTCTCATTAATAATGGGAATATATCCGTTTTCTACCAGCACGTTTATGGTGTTGATGATGTTCCTTCGAGAATCTTCCCGACTGAAATCATTGGGTGATAACAGACACTGCGAGGTCAGCAACCCAAGTTCGCGGAAATTCTCCTGAAAAATTCGCATCAGGTGGGGCTGTCCAATAGAAGCCAGGGCTTGTTTTACATCAATATTTTCCCCGCTCTTTTCCAGATTGACAAATTGTTTGGCAACAGCTACCGCTCCGGAGCTGATCAGCACAAATTCATATTCATCCTTTAACTGGGCAATCTGACGGGCGATGTCCTCAATTTTTCCCCTGGAAATATGGTCCGTTTCTTTGGTCAGGGTGTTAGATCCAAGTTTAAGGAGGATTCTTTTTTTGGTCCTGGTCTTCTTTTGCTTGTCCATCTCTGGTTTTTTGGTGTCAGTTTCTGCAAGTTCTGATAGTTCTAATACTTCCGTATTGTCCAAAACGTAATTCAAATTTTTAGTTTTAATTTATTTGTTTTTATCGTACCTGGCCGTTTCCGTGAACGTACCACTTGTTGGTTACCAGATGCTGTAGTCCTATTGGGCCACGTTGGTGTAACTTATCGGTACTGATGGCCAGTTCACCACCCAGTCCAAATTGGCCTCCGTCGGTAAACCGGGTGGAGACGTTGTGATAGACGGCTGCATTATCCACTGCGTCCATAAAAGCCTGTGCCGCCTGATGATCCCTGCTGACAATCGTTGCCGAGTGTCCTCCGGAGTATTTATTGATTTTGGTAATAGCCTCAGACAACGAGTCGACCTGGCCCAGTAGAATCTTATAGTCGAGAAATTCCTCGTACCACTGCTGCTCATTTTCCATGGGATCGACCCCTTCCACTGGTTCAAAATCCTTATCCCCTAGCACCTGAATATTGCTTTGTGACAGCCTGTCAACCAGTTGCGTCACAAAGTCCTGTTTATTTGGCAGGTCTGCGTCAATGAGCACATTATCCAGGGCGTTACAGGCCGAGATTTTACCGGTTTTTCCGTTGAGGATAATCTGCATGGCCAGTTCCAGATCTGCCTTGTCATGGACATAAACAAAATTATTCCCGCGCCCACTGACAATGACCTGTGCGGAGGAATTTTGCTTTACAAATTCTATCAGGCGCTCCCCGCCCCGGGGCACGACAATGTCGACGGGTTGATTGGGTTGTTTTAAAAAACTTTGGGTTTGTGTTCTATCGAATTGAAGGTACGTTACCCATTGGGGATCCACCTGGTGAGCTTCCAGTGCCTGGTGCCAGAGTTTCACGATTTCCAGGTTTGAGTTCAGGGATTCTTTTCCACCCTTGAGCAGTATTTTGTTACCCGATTTGAATGCGATTCCTGCCGCCTCCACCGTCACGTCAGGCCGGGATTCATAGATAATCATCACCGTTCCAAATGGGGCCGTTTTATTGTAGACCTGCATTCCGTTTTCATGGGTGAATGCAAATCTTTCCACACCGACCGGATCGTCCTGGGAGGCCAGGTGCTCAAGGGAATCTACCATTCCTTTTATCTTGGAGTCGTCAACTTTGAGACGGTCTTCCATGGCCAAATCTTCACCTGAATAGGCATTCAGATCAAGTTGGTTCGCTTCTAAAATTAAATGTTGTTTTTCTTCGATCAATTTTGCCATTGAAAGTAATACGGCATTGCGTTTTTCAATGGTTAAAAAGGTATCCATTAAATTGTTTTTGATTAATAAATTAGCTTTTCGGTCCATAAGGGCGCAAACACTTTGCCATTGTCCGGAAATTAAAAAAAACCTCCCCTTGAGACCCAGATTCCTTTTCTGAAATCAAGCCCAAAGGGGAGGTGGGGAAGATTTGTAAAGCCTTTTTAAGAGGCGGGTTGACCGGCTCTTCTGAGTTTGAACCTGTTGACCAGGTAAAACATCACGGGAACGACTATTAAGGTCAGGAACGTGGCAAACGTCAGTCCGAATATGACCGTCCAGGCCAGGGGACCCCAGAACACCACGTTATCACCTCCTACATAGAGCTTGGGATCATAGTCCATAAAAAGGCTGAAGAAGTCAATATTAAGCCCTACGGCCAGTGGGATGAGTCCCAGCACAGTAGTGATGGCCGTTAAAAGTACGGGTCTCAAGCGGGATTTTCCTCCCGCTACAATAAGGTTGAAATACTCTTCCCGGGTCAGTAAATCCTCCTTTTCAAGACCTTTTTCCTGTTTGGCCCGATCGATCAGAATGCTCGTATAGTCAATAAGGACGATGGCATTATTCACTACGATCCCTGCCAGGGAGATGATTCCCATCATGGTCATAATGATGATGAAATCCATCTGGAAGATGTTCATCCCCATAAAAACGCCCACCAGACTCAAAAAGACCGCTAGTAAAATGATCAGCGTTTTACTCAGGGAATTGAACTGGGCCACGAGGATGAGCATGATACCCCCAATGGCAATGAGAAGGGCTGTCATCAGAAAACCCATGTTCTCGGCCTGTTCCTCCTGCTCTCCTGTGAATTCCAGGGAGATGTCTTTAGGGAGGTCATAGGAACCCAGAAGTTCTTTGAGCTGCTCAACTATGGCATTACCGTTATATCCCTGCAGAACATTGGAATAAATGGTAATCACCCGCTTTAGGTCCTTTCGCTTTATGGAGCTGAAGGAGGAGGTTGGTTCCAGGGAGACCACCGAAGAAATGGGAACCTGCACGATGTCACCCGTATTTTGGTCTTTGAAAGTGATGGGTTGGTTGAACAGGATGTTCTCGTTGTAGCGTTGCCCTTCCTGTAAACGGACATTGACCTGATAATCATCTTCACCGTCTTTATAGGTGGTGATCTCTTCTCCGTAAATGGCTCGCCTCAGTGTCTGACCGACCTGCGCTGTACTGACCCCTAACTGACCGGCCTTGGATCGATCCACTGTCACCTCCAATTCGGGTTTGGATTTATTGACGTCTATTTTCAGTTCCTCAATTCCCTGAACGCCTGAGTTAAGAATGAAAGCGCGCAGTTGTTCGGCGGCTGCTAACATTTTGTCATAATCCTCTCCTTTGAGTTCAAGGTTGATCGGATAACCTGCAGGAGGACCCACGTTGTCCTTTTCCACTATCACACTGGCCCCGGCAAATCCTCTAACGGCCTGACGGATCTCAGACAGTACATCATTACTGCTCACGCCACGGCGATCGTGAAAATCTCTTAAAGTAAGTGTTACTTTGGCCCGATGCGGCATTTCGTTTTGCTGCCCCATATCGGTCAGAGGGTTTCCTGTTCCCTGACCTACCTGAGAAACCGTGGATTCCACCATGAAATTGTAACCATCAGGATCCTGGTACTGCTCAATGACGTCGAAAATCCGGTTCTCAATTTTTTTGGTCAGCTCGTTGGTCTTATTGATATTGGTTCCTTCCGGATACTCGATATAAACCATGATTTGCCGGGGCTCATTCTCGGGGAAAAAGAGCACGTCTGGCTTTACGATGGCCATCAAAAGGAAGGATAGAACCAGTAGTCCGAAGGTACCAAAGAAAAAATAAAAGGCATTTCTTCCCCGAAGGGCGTATTTCAGGCTCCGCTCATAGAAGCTTTCCAGCTTTACCAGAAACCTGAACTGGAAGTAGTCCACCGCCCCTTTGAGCAGATAGTGGTAGATCCACATTAAAATTGCACCCAGTATCAGCAGGTTACCAAGGCCTCTGAGAATACCACTGGGTAGCAAGAATCCTGTGGCCAATGTGGCTACTCCGATACCTGCCAGCAAAAGACTTATGCGAACGAGTTTCTTCTTTCCAAAAGGCTTCTCTTCAACACGCATATACTCGGAGGTCAGCATCGAGTTGACGATCAGGGCAACAAAGAGGGAGGACCCCAGAACTATGGAAAGGGTAATGGGGAAAATCATCATAAACTTGCCTACTATGCCGGGCCACAGGGCGAGAGGGAAAAAGGCGGCCAGGGTGGTTGCGGTAGAGGCAATAATAGGCCAGGAAATTTCTCCCAGACCTTGTTTGGCAGCCTGTTTTCGGGTCATTCCCTGTGCCATCAGAGAATACACGTTTTCAACCACCACAATACCGTTGTCCACCAGCATCCCCAGTCCCATCACCAGCGCAAAGAGCACCATGGTGTTAAGGGTGTAGCCCATGGAAGACAGCACGATATAAGAAAGTAGCATGGATAGGGGGATGGCCAGCCCCACAAACAGGGAGTTTCGAAATCCCAGAAAGAACATGAGGACCAGGACGACCAGGATCACTCCGAAGATGATGTTGTTTACCAGGTCGTCTACCTGTTTTTCTGTATGAACGGACTGATCATTGGTCAGGCTAATTTTCAGGCTCTCCGGAAGGTTGGTGGCCTGTTCCTGCCGGATGAGCTCCTTTATTTTGGCCACGGCTTCAATCATGTTCTGACCGGCTCTTTTCTTGATGTCCAGCATGACCACGGGCTGACCGTGTTCCCTGGCATAGGTGGTACGGTCTTTCTCCTGAAAATTAATTCGGGCGATGTCTTTTAAATACACCGTTCCTCCGTCCGATTTCACCACAACATCCAGTAGTTCTTCAGGTCGGTTAATTTCTCCGATAATCCGGATGTTCTTTTCCACTCCCCCGGAGACCACGTTTCCTCCCGAAATGGTACGATTTTCAGCTCTGACAGCATTGATAATGTCATCAAAGCTCACCTGGGATGCCGTCATCTTATAGATATCCACCCCGATTTGAACCTCCATGTCTTCCACCCCGCGAATGGTAGCTTCTTTTATCTCGGGCAGAAGTTCGATTTTGTCCTGTAGGAGCTCTGCGTAATCCTTTAATTGCTGTACTTCATAGTCCCCCGTGAGGTTGATGTTCAAAATAGGCATCTCCTCAGAAATATTCAGGTCGAAGACATTGGGTTCTACCTTGGCTCCATTGTCTAAGGTAGGCCAGGTAGTCTCGGCTTTCACCAGATCTACCTTGTCCTTGATTTTCTGTTTGGCGGCATCTACATCCGTATCATCCTCAAATTCCACGATAACCAGGGAATAATCCTGGAAAGTAGTAGAAGATATCTCGGTAATCCCGGCCACATCATTGAATTCCTCTTCCAGGGGTTCGGTGATGAATTTTTCCACATCCTCCGCCGAGTTACCGGGATTCACGGAACTCACATAAATTTCTGTAATCACGGCCTCCGGAAAGGATTCTCTAGGCATGGAGTAATAGGATAGCAATCCCCCAACCAGGATGATTGCCATAATGACGTACACGGTCATCTTGTTGTCAACAGCCCAAGATGCCAGTTTAAATTCCCTATCTATTTTATTCATTGCTCTTGTCCTGCTGCTAGTTCTACTTCTTGCCCATCTCGGAGGTTTCGGCTCCCTTCGGTTATGATGAGCTGTCCCGGTTCAAGTCCCTCAACAATCTCAACCTGTCCATTATAAATGCGGCCGGTCTCAACAAAAGTTCTTCTGGCAATGCCGGAATTTTCATCCACAGTCTCCCACACATAAACCAGTGTATTTCCTTCAGCATCTTGTTGAATGGTGACCTCCGGAATCACAATGGTCTGAGGATTGGTGTAGTCGTTGAACCGAAGCATGGCAATTTGATTGGGTTTGACCAGTCCATCTTCATTAGGGATGGAAATCTCCGCCCGAAAAGTCCTGTTCCCTGGATGAATGGTGTTACCCACCCGGTCGACTCTTCCGGAAAAATCCCTGCCAATGGAACTAATGCGTACCAGAACTTCCGTTCCTTTTTGAACCGCTCCTAAATAGATTTCCGGAATGTTGGCCTCCACATACATGTTTTCCAGGTTGACCAGCCGGAACAATTGATTCTGACCGGGGGAAACTACTTCTCCCTGTTCTACAAAAACCTGGTCTATAGTACCGGAAAAAGGTGCTTTGATGATGCTGCGGTTCAATTGTGTCTGCACCTGAGCAACCATTTGTTGAGCGGCTTCATAGTTGGATTTCGCTTCCAGATATTGAATTTCTGATCCGATATTCTGGTTCCACAGACGCTCCTGACGTTCAAAGGTGGTTCTGGCAAGCTCCGCCTGGGTCTGAAGCCGGGATAGTTCATTGGCCAGGCCACCATCTTCAACCCGCGCAAGAACCTGACCTTGTCTCACCTGTTGGCCCTCTTTGACGCGAACCTCTAAAAGGACTCCGGCAGTTTCGGGGTAGATCAAAATGTTTTGATCTGTGGCAACGTCTCCCTGAACCTGGGTAAAATGTTTAAAGACCGTGTCCTCAATCCTTTGGATTTGCACCAGGGCACGGGCACGAGCCGGATCCAACTGATCAATGGCCCGATTGATTTGCTCCAGTTCCCTTTGTATTTCCTGCTGTTGTGCCCCCAGCTGGGTTCTACGTTGCTTGAGCTGCTCCAGATTCCCTTCATTGATGAGTTCCTTTGCACTGCGCTCTTGCGGATTGCCGCAGGAAAGTAATAGGGAAGACAGCAGGCAAATACCGACAAAGGTCCGTGCCGGAAAATAGGATATTATCTTGTTGCTATTGTTTTTCATAAGTGCTGGTGTCTAATAAATTTTCAAGAGCCACCTTGGTGTTGATGACCTCTAACATGGATTGCAAATACTGTTGTTGGGCTGAATATAATTGTCTTTGCGCTTCACTTAGTTCAAAACTACTGGCCAGACCCTCAAAAAACTTTACCTGATTTTTCTGTTCAATGCGCTCGGCCAGTTCCAGGTTTTTCTTTTGAGCCTGATAGTTTTCTATACTGAATTCATAATCGCTTCTGGCCGAATGGATCTGAAGCGCTACCTCACTGGCGGTCTGCTGAAGCTGTAGAAGGGCCTGATCGCGTTCAATCTTTTTCTGCTGCGTCCGTGCTCCCCGCATTCCGCTACTGAAGATCGGAACCTCCAGACTTAGTCCCAAAATAGATTGGTTGTAGTAGGGTTGATCGGAATCAAAGAAATCAAAATCAGAAGCAAAACTGGTCACCCCATAGTTGACAAAGCCCGTTAGGCGGGGCAGCGCCTTTGATTTCTCAAGTCGCACGTATATTTCTGCAGATTCTGCATTATTGGCCGCAATGCGGTAGTCGATATTTTCTTCAATGGGAACCTCCCGATGGAGTAGTGCCAGGTCAAAGGATTCCTGGGTGAGCTGGTCGATTTCCTCGGTCAGGATCAGGGAAGTGTCAATGGGTAACCCAAGGGTGAAATTCAGCATCTCATAGGCCATTTCCAACATCCGCTTACTCCTGCTGAGATTGTTTTTGAGATTAAGCAGGGTGATCTCCAGCTGCTCAACATCTTCCTGCTGGGCCAGTCCATTTTCATAGGTGATGCGTGTGTCGTTGTAGTTTTGTTGAACGTTGGCTACGTTTCGTTCCATCACTTCCACGTTTTCCCTGGCAAGCAGTACATTCCCATAGGCGTTTATGACGGCTTCTTTTACCTGCTGATCCGTTTTTAATTTGGCGTTTTCTGAAATTTGCAACAGGGTCCTGGCTGACTGAACTCCCACGATATAGGATCCATCAAATATAAGTTGATTCCAGGTCGCTGTTCCGCTTAGGCTGTGTTGTGGGGTAAAGGGAACGGCTACAAAGGTTCCGGGATCACCTCCTATGAGTTCTCCAGGTAGCGGGGTAAGGGCCTGTTTGATGTTGTT
>JAJUIC010000148.1 GCA_029265595.1 Flavobacteriaceae bacterium | reverse complement strand
TCTGCGATCAACCATAAAACGCACCATCAAGAACCTCTTTCTGGTGCTGGTGCTCCCCTTGTTCTGCGTGTACTGGCTTCTCAGTTGGGGCGGACGAAGTGACGGCACTTTTCAGTCTTTCTCACAGTTTCTGAGCCTGTTCCCCGGGAAAACCGGAAGCTACATTCGGGCTGCCTTTTACAGGCTTGCTTGCGCAGACACTTCGGATGACATTTCGATCGGTTTTCTCACTATTTTCTCCCACCGCAACACCACGATCCGACGCGGGGTGTACATCGGCCCACAGTGCAACATTGGAATGTGCGAAATTGGTGAAGACACGCTGCTTGGTAGCGGTGTTCACATCCTCAGCGGGAATAAACAGCACCGGTTTAGTGATCCCGACACCCCAATACAAGAACAAGGCGGCGCGTTCCAGAAGGTTCGGATCGGAAGGGACTGCTGGCTAGGAAATAACGCAACCGTATTGACTGATCTTGCGGACAAGACGTTGATTGCAGCTGGTAGCGTAGTGACCCGCCCATCAGCCTGCGGAGATATTTTCGCGGGGAACCCAGCAAAACCTCTGAAAAACAGGTTTAACTTGCAAACTCCTCAGACACCGGTGACTAGCAATGACCAGTAAAGCTGAAGCCCTTTATTTTGCATCTCCCGTGTGGCTCCAGAACGTTCTGGTATCAGCAATGGGCTACAAACTTTACCGGAGACGATACACGGGGATGTATCACGAGCTGAGAGAGCTGGTCCGGGAATCGCGAGAGTGGTCTGAAGCGAAAAAAGCAGATTACCAAAGCGAGCGCCTGCACGAGATGGTTAAACATTGCCGGCACCACATTCCCTATTACCAGAAACTCTTTGCTGAACATGGAATTCATGAAAATCAAATCACCTCATTGAACGACCTGCAGAAAATTCCGATTCTTGATAAACAGACCGTACAACAACGAGCGAACGAATTTCGGGATTCAAGGCAAAAGCCTTACATGGTTCAGCACACGAGTGGAAGCACAGGTACCCCTCTGGCGCTTCAGGTTAACGAGCTTACCTACAAATTAGCTATGGCGCTGCTGGTGGACCATGAGGAATACCATGGCGTTCCATTTGGGGCGCGGCGGGCAACATTTGCGGGGAGGATGGTTCAACGACCGGACAATATGAAACCACCATTCTCAAGGTTCAATATTGCTGAAAACCAAAAAATATACTCTACTTACCACTTAAAAAAATCAACATTCAAGTATTACCAAAATGATCTGGATAAATTCAATCCAAAAGAGATCATTGGCTATCCATCCGCTATTAGTGATATCGCTAACCATTACGAGCAAGCAGGCTGCAAACCTGCGTTCGAGCCTACGGCCATTATTACTAACTCTGAAACTCTATTAGAATGGCAGAGAGACACTATTGAGAGGGTATTTAAATGCCCAATTTTTGATTACTATGGAACTGCAGAATATTTGACTTATTCGGCTCAGGACTCCATCGAAAGGTACAGATCAAGCCCAATAATTGGAATATCTGAAGTATTAGATAACAGCCCATCACAGAATTTCGGCAGAATAATCGCTACTAGCCTGACAAATTACTGCATGCCCCTGATACGCTATGATCTCAGGGATACGGCCGAGCCTGATTACAGAACCTGTAATGACAACCCAGCCGGTAATGTAAAATATTATTTAAAAAGGATATCCGGTCGTATCGATGATTACATTACCACACCAGACGGCAGGCTCCTTGGTCGCCTGGACCATATTTTTAAAGGAACAACCGGAATCAGGGAGGGACAAATAATTCAAGATAGCTCTGATCACTGTTTAATTCGAGTTTCACTTGACCTTAAAGCTGATCAGTTTAACGAAAAGAAGCTTATATCAAACTTTCGAGAAAGGGTCGGAGACAACATAAATATAACAGTTGAAGTATTATCAGAGATACCTCGTGGATCAAATGGGAAATTTAGGTCCGTCATATCAAACAAAACCCACTCCAACAAATGACCAAGAAATTATCTATAATAATTCCATGCTACAACGAAGAAAAAACAATTCGTTCATGCTTAGAATCAATATTAAATCAAAGTACAGCAAGGGAAAACTATGAAATTATCGTAGTAGATAACGGCTCAAAAGATAACTCCTTTTCAATTGCTTCAGAAATTTCAGACAAAGTTATTTTGGCACCAAACAAAAAGGTTGGTGCTGTCAGGAATCTTGGAGCCCTTGAGTCTACCGCCAGTTGGATTGCATTTGTTGACGCAGACTGTTCTATAGACCACGACTGGATTGAAAGAGCGCTTAGATTAATAAAAGTCCGGCCAGAATCAACTTTTGGCGGCGGCATAATATTACCAGAATCCACCAACTGGATTGAGAGAAACTGGCTTTTAGAAAGCGAATCGGGAAATGTTCTACCAAAAGAACTTATTGGATGCTCCATTGTCATAGAACGAAATAAGTTTCTTAACAATAGATTCAATGAAGATCTTTCGTCTGGTGAAGATAGCGAACTAAGCCAAAGATTAAGAAAAAATAGTGAATCAGTGTATATAACTAGAGAACTAAATGTCACTCATCTTGGCAACGCCAAAGACTTGAAGACATTTATCGACCGGCAAGCCTGGCATGCTCAAAGCTATTTTTTGAGCCCAAAAAGAAACCTAAAGGATCCTGTATTTATACTAATCATAACCACATCGACAAGCTTCATAGCATCCTTAGTTTTAATTTTATTAAAAAATCCTCTTTGGATAGCCACCTTGCTTTCCGCTATCGCGCTTCCGCTCCTTCTGACACTAAAGCGTTACACTAGGGCCAAAGCAGTGCCTAAAAGCTTTTCAGATTTTTTAAAATCATACACTCTTGATGTTGCTTACATTTTTGGAAGAGCAAAAGGGATAGTAAAAAAATTAACGAAGATAATCTCAAACTAAGCCTCTTGCAGCCTAAAAAAACCACATAAGGGTCAATCAACAGAGATCCTAGCGGGGGCGGACGGCGGAGCAGTTCCATCTTTGTAGACTAAATCCTGGGGGATACTAGATCGAATAACAATATCATCGATAGCATACCACTCCTCGTGCCTCAATTTATTTTCATAGATTTGAAAGAAGTCATTACCACCTACTGCCACTAAGTTCCATTTCGCAGGAACCTCCCGCCCATCGACTGAGCGTATCCAGGGTATGGTTTCTACATTGAAAATTTGGCTATCATTAATCCATTGTCTAAAAACACCATCCGTTACATCCGGCTTCGAATTCAACCTCACATAAAATGCAACTTTTGTCCAACTAGCACCAGCGCCGAATATCTGATCATGTTCTACTGCGGATGTAGAATTCATATCCAGCGTTTTTGAAGTTATTCGGTCAATAATAATTGGATCACCACCATTGACCCCCATCCCCGTTAAGTCTTGCCTGAAATTCATGTTAAGGTCGCCACTACCTACCAGCTTTCTTGGCAAGCCATCAATAGTTCCATCCTTAAAATCATAATTATCACCGTGGGGTCCGCCTCTAAATGACACTCTGTTACGTACCCCATAGGCATTAACAGTATAATCCCATAGCACTATCGGTCCCAGATTGCCTCCTCCAAAAGCAGAGTACTCCGACGGGACCCCATTCCAACTAGAGATCCTGAATAGTTTCGATGTAGCTGAAGGGATACCAGAGACATGTTTTCGTGTCCATTCATCTGAGAAGCGTATCCAGAATTCAACGTACAACTCATCATATCCTTCAGGAAAGTACTTAAGCATCATGGACTCAGAATTCCAACGATTCCAACCTGGATTGTATGAGTCTCTCCAGCTAACCATGGACTTTCCCTTTCCACCTCTGGCCTTATCTGAGTTACTTTCCAGAATTTCAATGCTCTCATGCCTATCTGGATGTCCCTCTGATGGCGCCCATGTCGGATCCTGCCTAATCGAGTACCAACCCTCAGGAATTATGTGCGTGGTAGCGCGCTGTGTGCCGTCACTGGAGTGCATAGCACTATGCCAATCCGGCTGATCATCAAAGTTCTCTTCAAAGATCACCTCGGCACCCACCGGCGCAGCGGCCATAGCCCCAACCAAAATCCATTTTCCAAAATGTGCGCGAACGTCGAACATGGTTAGCGTCCTTTAGGATCAGTTACAGCCAGCT
>JAJUIC010000055.1 GCA_029265595.1 Flavobacteriaceae bacterium | reverse complement strand
GTTCGAATGAACACCGCAATTTTCAGAGGAGGAAATGTGCAGAACGTTATTTCGATCGATCCATTAGCCGTAGAAAACACAGAAATCATCATGGGGCCCGGGTCCGTAATATACGGGAGTGATGCCGTGGGAGGAGTCATGAATTTCTACACCCTCGAACCTCACTTCACGCATTCCTCTTCCACTGAGGCCTCCGGCCGAGCCTATGCCCGTTATGCAACGGCCAATAATGAAAAGACAGCCCATGCAGATGTTACCCTGGCGGGTCAAAGATGGGCCTGGGTCAGTAGTCTGAGCTACTCGGATTTTGATGACCTGCGTATGGGAGGTCATGGACCTGAAGAATACCTCAGGAGAGAATATGCCCTTACGAAGGATCGTACCGATCAGATCGTAACCAATGAAGATCCCAAAGTCCAGAAACCCACAGGATACAACCAGGTGAGTATACTGGAGAAATTCCGTTTCCAGCCTAATAACTACTGGAATCTAAGAGCCTCCTTCCTCTACTCCACCACCTCGGATTATCCGCGTTATGACAGGTTATACCGAAAGAAAGATGGGGTGCTTCGGGCTGCAGAGTGGTATTACGGACCACAGGAATGGCTGATGGGGTCACTGCAGGCCCACTATAAAGGTGCAGCCTCATGGTTCGATGAAGCTCGGGTGGTTACTGCTTACCAGTTTTTCAAAGAGAGCAGGCACAATCGGGACTTTCAGGATAATTGGCTTTACCACAACGAGGAAAAGGTAAATGCCTGGTCCGCAAACACGGACTTTAAAAAGAAGATGGGTTTGCATTCCCTGTATTATGGTCTGGAATATGTACATAATCAGGTGGGGTCACAAGGAATTGAAGAAAATATTGCCTCCACCCAGGAACGACTCGGTATGCCTCGGTACCCGGATGGGGCCACCTGGGAATCCATTGCAGCCTATGCCAATTTTCAATGGACCCTTAGTCCGACACTACTGATGCAAACAGGTGCCAGGTATAACCTTATTTCTCTTACCGCTTCTTTTGACGATCCCCAATATGATTATCCTTTTGAAGATGCGGACATGCAAACCGGTGCCCTCACCGGAAGCGCTGGATTGGTCTGGAAACAACAACCCTATCTGAAATGGCGACTTAATGTCTCCACCGCCTTCAGGGCACCGAATGTAGATGATGTGGGAAAAATATTTGATTCTGCCCCTGGAATGGTTGTGGTGCCAAATCCCTCTCTGAAACCCGAATATGCCTACAATGGTGAATTGGGAGTACAGTTAAAAATTGAAGATGTTGTATCCATAGATCTCGTGGGATATTACACGTACCTGGAAGATGCGCTTGTCCGCAGGGATTTTTCGGTCAAGGGGCGGGAATACATCGATTATCAGGGAGAGCGAAGCCGGGTACAAGCTATACAAAATGCAGCCCAGGCACGGGTATATGGGCTGGAGGCCGGAGCGCAATTCACATTAAGCAATCAGCTTGAACTCTCCACTCAAATCAACCTCACCAAAGGAGAAGAAGAGCTCGATAATGGCGATACAGCTCCGCTGCGTCATGCAGCACCCTTATTTGGAAATGTTCATTTGACCTGGACAAACAAAAAATTGAGCATTGACCTGTCAGCAGAATACAACGCCGAGATCAGCTATGATGACCTGGCACCGAGCGAACAGGAGAAATCTTATCTGTATGCCATTGATGCCAATGGCAATCCTTATGCCCCTGAGTGGTACACGTTAAATCTTCATTCCAATTATCAGTTGACCGACAGCTGGCTGATTAGTATAGCTCTGGAGAATATTACAGATCAGCGCTACAGGACCTATTCTTCGGGAATTGCCGCAGCGGGACGCAATTTCATCCTCGCCCTTCAGTACCGGTTTTAAGAAGATCCTATTGAGAAGATTTATCCCACAATGTATAAGGATGTTTGCTTAACTGGGAATTATAATATTTGGCTTGACCACTGACCTCCTGACCCAGCCATGGGGGTTTGAGAAAGCTTTCCTGTTCATTTTCCAGTTCTATTTCCGCCACCAGTAAACCCGCATTCTCTCCGTGAAATTCATCCACCTCTACCACATGTTTTCCTGATTGTATCAGGTATCGGGTTTTTTCGATTCGACCGGGCTCGCATATTGCCAGCATATCATTGGCTGCTTCTAGGGGAACTTCCTGCTCCCATTCAAATCGGCTGATACTGCCATTGTCCGCCTTCCCCTTTACCGTCAGAAAAGCCTTGTTGCCCATAATCCGAATCCGAACCGTTCGTTCGGGATGGGTGTTTAAAAAACCTTGTTTGATCTGCATCTTATCAAAAGCCTCGACTTTATAGTCGTTGGATTTGACCAAAAATTTTCGTTCTATTTCCTGCATGGAGTCCTTTAGATATTAATTCTTCCGATCCTTTATATCCTGATAGTGATCTGCAATATCCTGAATTTCGTCCGATGGAATACGGCTGGCGTAAAATCCATGACGTGCAACCCTATGCATCGAAGCCGCAATGGTAGAGGCCTTTATGCTCCTGTACTTCTTCCAGCTTCCAAATAAGAGTGGATTAACGACCTTCATTATTTTTTCACCTGCTGATTCCCCCATCCGTGTTTCCTTACGGTCTCCTGTAATTAGGGAAGGCTGGAAAATATAGGTTTTCGGAATTTTCTGTGCCAAAACAGCTTCTTCCATTTCACCCTTGGTCCGACTGTAAAAAATGCGCGAACCGGCATCCGCACCCAAGGCGGAAACTACCAGAATTTTTTTTATACCATTGTGGGATACTAATTTCGCGGCGGTATACGGAATGCCATAATCCACTTTCTTATAAGTCTCCAAATCTGGCGTTTTTTTCCTGGTGGTACCTATGCACACAAAAACCACATCCGCGGTGAACTCTTCCCGGTAGTTTTCCAGTTCGAACAAATCTATAAGAACTTCCGTAAGCTTAGGATGAGATAGACCTACGGGACGGCGGGAGAACACTTTCACCTGACTGTAATGTTCGTCTTCCAACAGGCGTTCCAGCAGATGGCTTCCAACCAGGCCGGTTGCCCCCAGAAGAATGGCAGATTCTTTTTCGCGTTCCATTTTTAAGAGGTTGATAATCAAAGATACGTGAAAATTAAGAAAGAGACCGATCATTTACCACGGCATCCAATGCCTTGACTTTCTTAAATTTGCACACATGGAAACCCAGCCTAACATCCGGAAAATCATACATGTTGACATGGATGCCTTTTTTGCTTCGGTGGAACAGCTGGACCATCCCGAGCTTCAGGGAAAAGCCATCGCTGTGGGAGGGGAAGGAAAACGCGGGGTGGTCGCTGCTGCCAGCTATGAGGCTCGGAAGTTTGGGGTAAAGAGTGCCATGAGCGGGATGCAGGCCAGACGCCTCTGCCCTCACCTGATTTTTGTAACTCCTCGATTTGATCGGTATAAGGAAGTATCCAACCAGATCAGGGACATCTTCTATGAGTATACCGACCTAGTGGAGCCCCTCTCTCTTGACGAGGCTTATCTCGATGTCACCCTCAATAAAACAGGCAATCCCAGTGCCACGCTCATTGCAAGAGAAATAAGATCCCGCATTAAAGAAAAGACCGGGCTGACGGCCTCAGCAGGAATTTCCATTAATAAATTCCTGGCTAAAATTGCCAGTGACATCAACAAACCAAATGGTCAGAAAACCATTAATCCTGAGGAAGTAATTTCCTTTCTGGAACAACTCGAAATCAGAAAGTTTTATGGCGTTGGGAAGGTAACAGCCGAAAAAATGTACCAGCTGGGAATCTTCACGGGAAAGGACCTAAAAGAAAAATCCCAGGAATTTCTCCAGCAACATTTTGGTAATAGCGGCACCTATTATTATCAAGTGGTCCGGGGCATTCATAATAGTGAAGTTAAATCGCACCGCATCCCTAAATCAGTGGGCGCCGAACGCACCTTTGAGCAAAACATTTCTTCTGAGATATTTATGCTGGACCGCCTGGAGCATATCGCCGGTGCCCTGGAATTACGTATCAATCGAAACAAAGTGTCAGGTAAGACGGTTACCCTCAAAATACGCTATAGTGATTTTAGCCTGCAAACAAGAAGCAGAACCCTGCCTTACTACATTTCTCAAAAGGCGCTGATTCTAGATATAGCAAAAGAATTGTTGTTTCAGGAGCCTATGCGGGATTCTGTCAGGCTGCTAGGAATCTCGCTCTCTAATCTTAATAACGAAACCACCGCTTCACCTGAAAAAGATTCCGATCAAGAGATCGCGGTGCAACTCAAGTTCGAATTCTGACCTCCACCTAATGTTGTTATAAAAATCTAAAGCCTCACGGTTGTAAATACCTTCTTCAACTTTTGGGAAGCAATCGGCCTCTTGGATTCGTGTACTTCTTATAATGTTTAAGATTTTCACATCTCAAAAGGCCTGAAACATCAATGGCCGTAATTCCTAAAGGTGGAACTACGGCCATTAAAATTAATAGAATCTCTGGGTTATTCTATTTCAGATATTCTAAGGGTATTGACCATTCCTTTTTCGGCAATGGGCATTGCAGCGAGGTTAATGGTAAAATCTCCTTTGTTAACAAATTCATTCTCTTTAGCGATGATATTGATATCTTCAATGGTTTCATCCGTACTCACAAACTTATCGTAGTAAAAGGCTTTAACCCCCCACAGAAGACTGAGCTGGCTCAAAATCCTGCGATTAGAAGTAAAGACCAGGATGTTGGACTCCGGTCGCCATGAAGATATCTGAAAAGCGGTGTATCCACTGTTGGTAAGGGTACAAATCGCCTTGGCTTTAATTTCATTGGCCATGTTAGCCGCGTGATAACAAATGGATTTGGTGATGTAACGTTTGGTTCTTACATGAGGTGGATCGTGAGGCACTTTAATCAGCGGCGAATTCTCGACACTCAGGATAATCTGGGCCATCTTCTGAATTACCTGAACAGGGTAATTACCCACTGAGGTTTCTCCACTCAGCATCACGGCATCAGCTCCATCCATTACGGAGTTAGCCACATCATTTACTTCTGCCCGTGTGGGAGTCAGGCTGGAAATCATGGTCTCCATCATCTGGGTGGCTATAATCACAGGGATTCGGGCCTTCTTGGCTTTTAGCACTAGTTGCTTCTGAATAAGCGGTACTTCCTGAGCGGGAATTTCTACTCCGAGGTCCCCCCTTGCAACCATGATCCCGTCACAGAAAGCGACAATCTTATCAATATTTTCAACGCCTTCAGGTTTTTCAATTTTAGCAACAATCGGAATCTTATGCTCCGAATGCTCCTTTATCAAATCCTGCAATACTACCAAATCATCACTGTTGCGCACAAAAGACAAGGCAATCCAGTCGACCTCCTGCTCCACAGCAAAAATGGCATCCTTAACGTCCTTTTCAGTAAGAGCCGGAAGGGAGATGCTGGTATTGGGAAGGTTCACCCCTTTTTTAGAGCGAAGCGGCCCTCCCTGAATCACCCGTGCCACTACTTCATCTTGTTTATTGGTACTCACTACCTCAAAGATGAGTTTCCCGTCATCCAGCAGAATCCGTTCCCCGGGCTTTACATCCGTAGGGAATGAGTCGTAATTCATGTAAACCCGCTCTGCCGTTCCTTCAAACTCCTCACCAGTGGCAAAGACTATCTGATCCCCGGGATTAACGACTACCTCTTCCTTCATCTTTCCTACCCGCAGCTTTGGTCCTTGTAAGTCACCCAATATTGCCGCTGTAAATCCATATTCCTCATTCAACTCCCGGATCATTTTTATTCGCTCCCGGACATCGTCATAGTTCGCATGCGAGAAGTTGATTCTAAACACATTCACTCCCGCAACGAGCATATCTTTCAGCACCTCTTTCGAGCTTGTGGCAGGTCCTAATGTGGCCACAATTTTCGTCTTCTTATATTTTGGCATCAGTCAAATATTAAATTATCCTTCGATTTAATTTTTTCATTTTCCACGATGTAAGCGGTGGAAAGCTGTGGAATTTCTTTCAGGGTATTGAGCATGACCCGGTCAGAGATACTCGTGCCCTCCTCTTCAATTTTTATAAAATAATCAACGTTCTGAAATTCCGGTAACAGATTATAAGGCCGGGCATCCCACTGTTCCTTATCGAACAAGCCAACCGCTTCAAGGCCTTTTCCTCCTTCAACATAGGCCCTGTTCCCGACCAGATAGAACCGGCATTGTTTGGAAACATCTTCGTAATGGTACAATGGAAACTGTACATGTATTCCGTTAAAGGTAAGGTCCAGGTCTTTCCGCGTCCGGGCAAGCTTTAACTGGAGGTGTTTGTTCAATAAAAAAGCAAGGCGGTATTCTTCCATAAAACAATGAAGAGCGATGAGTTTGAAGTAGTCGTCTTCCACTTCATCCAAAACCAACTTGTGTGTCAGCATAGATACCTCCTATATCTTTAAACTTTAAAGATAAAACAAGTATTCATCAAATGTAAGTTTTAAGGGGTAAATCTGGGCCTGATTCTACGAAAACGATTTAGTTTTTGCAAAGTTAAAGCCAACTTCCTGTGAGAATAAAAATACAGTACTTTTTCAAGTGTGGATTCGGCAGGTATTCTGGATAAAATGATAGGAAAGAAGATTTAATCCTTATCAATACGCTTTTGAAGCGCATAATAGGCTCTTTTAGAGGCTTTTTCCTCTGCCTTTTTCTTACTGGTAGCACGAGCCTTTGCCACCACATGATCCTCGATGCGAAGCTTTACTGCGAAATGCTTCACCTCGTCCTTACCGGTATCTTCGTATACCTCAAAATCAAAATTCTTCTTTTTCTTCTGACACCATTCAATCAAGAGTCCTTTATAACTGATGACCGTTCCCTCCAGCTGCTCAATATCCACATAAGGTTCAATAACACGCTCGTGAATAAATCGCCTGCAATAACGATATCCGCGATCCAGGTAAATGGCTCCCACCAAAGCCTCAAATAGATTTCCATGGATGTTGTTTCCAAACTGGCTATGGGGAATATTGGTTTCCATAAAATCAATCAGTCCTAAATCCTTCCCAAGTTCGTTCAGGTGCTTGCGGCTCACAATTTTGGACCGCATTTTTGTGAGGTAACCTTCATTTCCCGTAGGAACTTCCCGGAATAAATGAGCCGCAATCGCAGCTCCCAGCATGGCATCCCCCAAAAATTCCAGCCGCTCATAATTCATGGCGTTTCCCTCCTCATCCTTCTTGTTCAGAGATCGGTGGGTAAAGGCCATTTTATAGTTATTGATGTCCCTGGGTTTAAACCCCATAATCTTGGTTAGAGCCATAAAAAAATTCCCGCCTTTAGAAGAACGGGAACTTAATATTTTTCGGATGACACTCATTTCAGATAGACTTATCCCTCATACTTTCTAAATAGAATACAGGCGTTGTGACCTCCAAATCCGAAGGTATTGCTCATCGCAACATTTACCTCCCGTTTCTGTGCCTTATTTAATGTAAGGTTCAATTCAGGATCTATATTCTCATCAGGAGTCTCATGGTTGATAGTAGGTGGTACCACTCCATGTTTCATGGCAAGAATAGAGGCAATGGCTTCAACAGCACCCGCAGCACCGAGCAAATGACCTGTCATGGATTTTGTCGAATTGATATTTATCTTTTTGGCATGCTCCCCGAAAACCTTCTTGATTGCTTTGAGTTCCGCAACATCACCCAGAGGGGTAGATGTTCCGTGCGTATTAATCGCGTCAACATCTTCAGGTTTCAGGCCGGCATTGGCCAGACAATTCTCCATCACAGCCACTACACCAATTCCTTCGGGATGAGGAGCGGTCATATGATAGGCATCAGACGACAATCCCCCACCGACCACTTCGGCGTAGATTTTTGCACCACGTGCTTTAGCATGTTCGTATTCTTCAAGGATGAGTGCACCTGCACCTTCTCCCAGAACAAATCCATCACGATCCGCATCAAAGGGACGTGAGGCAGTCTCTGGACTGTCATTACGTGTGGAAAGGGCATGCATGGCATTGAAACCACCCATTCCGGCTGGCGCTACTGCGGCTTCGGATCCACCAGTCACTATAACGTCACTATAACCCAAACGAATGTAGTTCAGCGCGTCAATCAGTGCATTGGCAGCAGAAGCACAAGCAGAAACCGTTGCGTAATTTGGTCCCATAAAACCATGTTTAATGGAAATATGACCTGGGGCAATATCAGCGATCATTTTTGGAATGAAGAAAGGATTGAACCTGGGGGTTCCGTCTCCCTTCCCGAATTCAAGTACCTCGTTTTGGAAAGTCTCCAAACCTCCGATACCTGCACCCCAAATGACACCAACGCGAAGCTTATCAATACCTTCAAGATCAATGCCTGCATCTTTTATGGCCTCATCAGAAGCCACAATAGCATATTGAGCAAATTTATCCAGTTTCCTGGCTTCTTTCCGGTCAAAGAAATCTTCGACTTTAAAGTTTTTGATCTCGCAAGCGAATTTAGTCTTAAACTTTTCGGTATCGAAATAAGTGATAGGGGCCGCTCCACTCTTTCCATTAACCAATCCGTCCCAATATTCGTCAATATTGTTACCGATCGGGGTGAGAGCTCCCAGTCCCGTTACTACAACTCGCTTTAACTTCATAAGGTAAGGTGGCTTTATTTTTTAGCGTCCTCGATATAAGAAATTGCCTGTCCAACAGTAGCAATGTTTTCAGCCTGATCGTCTGGGATCTGAATGTCAAATTCTTTTTCAAATTCCATGATCAGCTCTACTGTGTCTAAGGAATCAGCGCCCAAATCGTTGGTGAAGCTAGCTTCATTTACTACTTCATTCTCGTCAACTCCAAGTTTGTCAACGATTATCGCTTTTACTCTTGATGCAATGTCTGACATAATCTTCGTTTTTTATAATTTTAATTAAGTGGCAAAAATAGCAAACTTTATTTTAAAACAGATTTTTACTCCAAAAATGTGTTTTCAATTTACACAAATTTCATTTAATCCGCTTAATTTTATCCCCTACAAACTGTTAAACCATTGATTCTGTTGGAGTCTCAAAAATTACCCGCAAAAAAAATTGTCTTATTTGCCTCCGGTTCCGGAACAAATGCTGAAAACATCATCCGCTATTTTCAAAGTAATAAAAAAGCAGAGGTCGTCGCAGTCCTTTCTAATAAGAAAGATGCCGGGGTCCTAAAGCGCGCACAACAATTAGGAGTTGATACGATTGTTTTCACCCGCAGCGAACTTTATCAGGAGGGAGTAGTGCTGGAGCATCTAAGAAGACTTTCACCTGATTTGATTGTCCTGGCAGGCTTTCTTTGGATGTTTCCCCCGGTGATCTTGCAGGAATTTCAGAATAAAGTAGTCAACATTCATCCTGCTCTATTACCAAAGTTTGGGGGCAAAGGAATGTATGGCATGCGGGTTCATCAGGCTGTAGTGGATCAAAAAGAAAAGGAATCCGGTATTTCCATCCACCTGGTAAATGAAGCCTATGATGAGGGTAAACTTCTTTTCCAGAAAAGCATTCCCCTATCTCCCGAGGATACCCCGGAGGCACTGGCCCAGAAAATTCATGCACTGGAATATGAGCACTTTCCCCAGGTCATTGAAAAACTCTTAGATTCGGACCCTGATGCATAATCCCATCGTACATATATATACAGACGGAGCGGCCAGGGGAAATCCAGGACCCGGCGGTTACGGAATTGTGATGGAGTGGGTCGGAACTTCCTATAAAAAGGAATTCTCCCAGGGGTACAGGCACACCACGAATAACAGAATGGAACTTCTGGCCGTGATAGAGGGGTTGAAAAAGCTCAAAAAGCCCGGGACACCGGTCCTTGTTTTTACGGATTCCAAATATGTGGCGGATGCCGTGCAAAAAGGCTGGGTCTTTAACTGGGAAAAGAAAGGCTTCAGGGACAAGAAAAATCCGGATCTGTGGCAGGAGTTTTTAAAGATCTACAGGCAACATCAGGTCCGTTTCCAATGGGTCAAAGGCCATAACAACCATCCTCAAAATGAACGGTGTGATGCCCTGGCCGTTGCAGCCTCTAAAGGCAAGCGATTACTGGTTGATGCCGGTTACGAAAATTCGAGCGTTTGACAAAGCCTTGCGTTGGCTAGGTGGAAAAAATCTTCCCTTGCCCTGATCTTCTTAAACAGAGAAATGACTGGCAATGGCACGATAAATGAAGTTTCGGATTTTCAGTGACAAACTTTGAAGTTTCGTTATATTTGCAACTTACTTTTATTGTAAAGCATGAACAAACTATTGATCGTGGGAACTGTTGCCTTTGATGCAATTGAAACCCCATTTGGCAAGACAGATAAAATATTGGGTGGCGCAGCTACTTATATTGGACTGTCAGCCTCCCAATTCGATGTGGAAAGTGCCATTGTTTCTGTGGTGGGTGAGGATTTCCCGCAGGAATATCTGGAGCTGCTAAAGAGTCGCAACATTGACCTTTCGGGCACGGAAATAGTAAAAGGAGGTAAGACCTTCTTTTGGAGCGGCAAATATTACAATGATCTCAACACCCGCGAAACCCTGGACACCCAGCTGAACGTCCTGGCGGATTTCGAACCGGTGGTTCCTGAAGATTTCAAATCGCCTGACATCGTCATGCTCGGAAACCTTCATCCCCTGGTGCAGAAAAGTGTACTGGATCAATTGAAGCGTCCTAAATTGGTGGTGCTCGATACCATGAACTTCTGGATGGACAATACCTGGGATCAACTGGTCGAGGTCATCGGCCAGGTAGATGTGGTAACCATAAACGACGAGGAAGCCCGACAGCTCTCAAAGGAACACTCTCTTATAAAAGCCGCGGCTAAAATCGAAGAGATGGGACCCAAGTATGTGGTGATTAAAAAAGGAGAGCACGGTGCCATGTTGTTTCATGGTGGGAAAGTCTTCTTTGCACCCGCCCTGCCACTGGATGAAGTATTTGATCCCACCGGAGCCGGAGACACCTTTGCAGGTGGATTTACGGGATACCTGGCGCAGACCGGTGATATTTCTTTTGAAAACATGAAGAATGCAGTGGTCTACGGTTCCAATCTTGCCTCGTTCTGCGTAGAAAAATTTGGTACCGAGCGCATGCAGGAACTAACTTCCAAAGAGGTTCAACAGCGCCTTTATGGGTTTAAAGCACTAACTCAATTCGATATTAAATTAACATAACGCCCTGTAATTACAGGGCTTTTTTTATGACTTACCCTCTATGAGTGACGCAATAAAACACGAATGCGGAAT
>JAJUIC010000140.1 GCA_029265595.1 Flavobacteriaceae bacterium | reverse complement strand
TTTTAATGCCAAATATTTTCTCGGAATTTTCGTGATGAAATGACCTTAACTGCTAATCCAAATGCAAGTCTTAGCTGTCCTCTTTAGAGAAAATGTAGTTCTTGAACCAGCCCTTAGGATCTCCAATTGCTGTCTTTACTATCAGTCCGGATGCTTCTGCCAGTCTCTTTATCAGAGGGGGGTCGTATTTCTGGGATATCTCCATATGGATGCTTTCCCATTTGCGAAAAGGAATTTCGACCTTTAAAGAAGGGATGGAAACAACCTGCTGCTTCTGACTAACCAAAAAGCTCTTAACGGTTCCGGTCTCCGGGTCGTAGGTCGGCCAATGTTTAAAAGTATCCAGGTCAAAGGTTGCACCGAGTTCTCTGTTAATACGCAAAAGAAGATTCTTGTTAAATTGTTCCGTAATTCCTTGCGAGTCGTTATACGCCGCCAGAATCATTTCGGGATCTTTCTTCTGGTCAAAACCTGCGAATAATAAATCTCCCACACCCATGGCATCCTTTATGGAAGATAGGAGTTGAATGGCATGATCGTGTGTCAGGTTGCCTATATTGGAACCCAATAAAAGAAAAATCCGGCGGGCGGCGGGGGAAGTTTTCAGCCGATCCAGCACCTGGTGATAGGTGCCGATTTGTGGAGCAACTTCCAGCCTGGGAAATTCCACTTTTAGATTTTCCACAAGGGCCGTGATGCTGTTGGTGCTGATATCGACCGGGACATAGCGCATCGCAGCATCGCGGTCCAAAAGCTCCCTCAATAGGACTTTTGTTTTTTTGGCATCTCCTGCGCCTAGATCAACCAGATCGAATGCCTGGTGGGAATTTAAAAACAGTTGGCCGATATCGGATTTTCGGGTCAGCAGAATCTCAAATTCCAAACGGGTGAGGTAGTACTCCGGCAGCTCCATGATCTGCTGGAAGAGGCGATCCCCCTGTCTGTCGTAGAAGAATCGGGAGCTCAGTCTTTTGGGTTTGGCCGTAAGTCCCTGTAAAACATCTGATGCCAGATCGGAAAGCATATTTTGTGTTTTCTCCATAGGTTTATTGAATCAGTCTAAACCCCGTGAACTGCCATCGAAGGTGGGGATGGAAAAAATTCCGGTACGTTGGCCTGAGGTGGTGATCCGGCGTGGCAATAGAGCCGCCTCTCAGAACTTTTTGATTGACCATAAATTTTCCATTGTATTCCCCAAGGGCTCCCGGGGCCTTTTGATAACCCGGGTAGGGCAGATAAGCGGACTCAGTCCATTCCCACCGGCTACCACAGTGAAGTCTGGAGGCTGCCACCTCCCATTCGAACTCTGTGGGAAGCCGCATTCCTCTCCACTGGGCATAGGCCGCTGCTTCATAGTAGGATATATGAGTGACAGGTGCCGCTGGTTCTAAGGGAAGCAGGCCCTGAAGGGTATAACGGTACCAGGTGCCATCTATCTGATGCCAATACAAGGGAAATGCAATCTTGTTGTTGCTCTTCCATTCCCAGCCTTCGGAATGCCAGATCAAGGGATCGCGGTATCCTCCGTCACTAATAAAATCCAGGTACTGCGTATTGGTGACCAGTTCCCTGCAAATGCTGAAAGCGTTTAGGTAAACTTTATGTCTACCCCGTTCGTTATCATAATGAAACTCCTGGGGGTTGGCATGGCCAATTTCATAGATTCCTTCTTCAATAGTAATATAATCATCCTTCTGGCTTAGCTGGTCCGCATCTTCTTTATAATCCGGATTATACACGGGAAGCAGAGGATTGTGGCCTAAGATGAATTTGACATCAGTGATTAGCAGTTCCTGATGTTGCATTTCATGATGAATCCCCAGCTCTACAAGTTCCCGCAGTTCCGGGTCGTCGTCTGAGGCCAGAAGATTCAGAATGGCATGGGTGATATGGGCGCGATAATCCATGATCTGGTCCACGGTCGGCCTGGAGAGATTTCCCCGGTCGGTCCGCACCACTCTTTTTCCAAAGCTTTCGTAGTAGCTGTTGAAAACATATCCGTATTGCCGATCAAACTCCCGGTAATTTGCCACTCGCTTTTTGAGAATGAATTCCTCGAAAAACCAGGAGGTGTGGCCCAGATGCCATTTAGGCGGAGATACATATTCCACTGGTTGCACCACGAAATCTTCCTTCTCCAGGGGTTGGCACAAAACTTCGGTACGACTTCGGGTTTGCTCAAAGAGCTCCCGTATGCTGGGCGTTGGTTTCATAGGGGTTAAGGATAGCTACTGCCTACCAATTTAAAAAATATTCTCGACTTATGGAGCAAGAGCCCAGGGAGTTGCTGTTAACTAAAGTTAAGGCTACATCAAAAAAGGCCAGTCCTGAAAAGGAGCTGGCCTGTAGTTTTAGTTGGAAGCGGATTAATCGGTCTGCTTTATAAGACCTGCACGTCGCATGAGTGCATCAGGATCCGGCTCCTGACCACGAAAGCGTTTATACAGCTCCAGGGGATGTTCAGTGCCCCCTTTGGAAAGAATGTTTTCCCTGAATTTAGCGGCAGTTTCGGAATCAAAAATCCCGTTTTCCTTGAAGTATTCAAAGGTATCGGCATCCAGCACTTCTGCCCATTTATAGGAATAATATCCGGCGGCATAGCCTCCCTGGAAGATATGTGAAAAAGCAGTGCTCATACAGTTCTCCTTAACCGGCGGGTAGAGCCGGGTGGGAGCAAAGGCTGCCTCCTCATGTGCCTTGACATCATTAATAGCGGCAGGATCTGTGAAGTGCCAGCTCATATCCAGCATCCCGAAGCTCAGCTGACGAACAGTGGCCATGCCTTCGTGGAAGTTGGCAGATTCCTTAATACGCTCCACCAGGTCCATGGGAATGAGTTCGCCACTCTGGTAATGTCGGGCAAAAAGCTCCAAAGCTTCTTTTTCATAACACCAGTTCTCCATCACCTGACTCGGCAATTCCACAAAATCCCAGTAAACATTGGTTCCCGACAGGCTCGGATAGGTCGTCTGGGCCAGCATCCCGTGCAGGGCATGCCCGAATTCATGAAACAGGGTAGTGACTTCGTTAAAGGTCAGCAAAGAAGGGTGATCCTCTGTGGCTCGGGTGAAATTACATACAATAGAAATATGAGGACGCTGCTCTTTTCCATCCTTGCGGTACTGCGGTTTGTAAACCGTCATCCAGGCGCCTCCTCGTTTGCCTTCTCTGGGATGAAAATCAGCATAGAATAGGGCGATCTCCTTCCCATTTTGTTCGGTCACTCTATAGGTTTTCACCTCTGGGTGATAGGTGTCAATGTCATGAACCTCTGTAAACTCCAATCCGTATAATCGGTTGGCTACTTCAAAGGCTCCGGTCAGTACCCGGCCCAGTTCAAAATAAGGCTTCAGAAGCTCATCGTCCAGGGCAAACTTCTGCTGCTTTAGCTTTTCACTATAGTAGGCTCCATCCCAAATCTCCAGACGGTCAATCCCATCAAGAGATTTCGCAAAATTCTCCAGTTCTGTAAATTCCGCCTCAGCGGCTGGTTTTGCCTTTGCAAGCAGGTCGTTTAAAAACTCCTGAACCGATTCAGGGGATTGGGCCATGCGCTCTTCCAGGACAAAATGAGCGTAGGAGGCATAGCCTAAAAGCTGAGCGCGCTGGTGGCGCAATTTTACGATTTCCAGAACGATTTCCTGATTGTCGTGCTGGTTTCCCTGAAATCCTTTTCTTCCATTGGCCAGCGCAAGTTCCCGTCGTAGCTCCCGGTTTTGGGCGTACTTCATAAAAGGGAGGTAGCTTGGAAAGTGAAGATTAAAGATCCAGCCATCTTTCCCTTTGGATCTAGCCAGAGAAGCCGCCGCTGCCCGAACACCTTCGGGCAATCCCTTCAAATCCTCTTCCCGGGTGAGGTGTAGCTGGTAGTTATTGGTCTCGGCCAATACATTTTCTCCGAATTTCAGACTCAGGCTTGCCAGGCGCTTGTCGATGTTTCGCAGTTGAGACTTTTTTTCTTCAGAAAGATTGGCGCCGTTTCTGGTGAACCTCTTGTACTGCTGAGTGAGCAGCATGTGCTGTTCCTTATTGAGCTGGAGCTGGTCTTTCTGATTATAAACTTCTTCAATCCGCTTGAAGAGTTTCTGATTCAGGACAATGTCATTGCTAAAATCAGTGAGAATTGGTGAGATTTCCTGCGCCAGGGCCTGAATTTGTTCATTGGTTTCGGCCGAATTGAGATTGAAAAAGATGCTGGTTATCCGATCGAGTTGCATTCCCGCATATTCCAGGGCCTCTATGGTATTGGCAAAAGTCGGAGCTTGCTCATTATCGGTGATGGCAGCAATTTCCGCTTTTGCATCTTCTATACTCTGGACTATGGCAGGTTGAAAATCAGTGGGATCTATCTTTGAAAACGGTGCGTATTCAAATGAGCTGAGTAGCGGGTTTTGTCTGGACATATCATTGGTTTTTTAGAATTCTGTAGGTGCCTCTTTTTTCATTTGGAAAATAGAATGATTTTACCTACATTTAACACTTTAAAGGTTAAAGGTTAAAAATCTTTAAAAGTTG
>JAJUIC010000192.1 GCA_029265595.1 Flavobacteriaceae bacterium | reverse complement strand
ATTATGAAGAAAATTCTGTTTTTGACCGGCGATTTTGCCGAAGATTATGAAACCATGGTTCCCTTCCAAATGCTGGAGATGCTGGGATATACCGTTCACGCCGTTTGTCCGGGCAAACAACAGGGAGACAAAATTAAAACGGCCATTCATGATTTTGAAGGGGATGATACCTATACGGAGAAACCGGGTCACCTTTTCGTTCTGAATTACTCCTTTGACAAAATTAAACTGGAAGATTATGATGGACTGGTCATGGCCGGAGGGCGGGCCCCTGAATACCTGAGGTTAAATAGGAAGGTGATTGATCTGGTAAAACATTTCTTTGAAAAAGATAAGCCGGTGGCGGCCATCTGTCACGCCCTGCAGATTTTGACGGTGGCCAATGTTTTAAAAGGCCGTACTGCAACGGGTTATGAGACCATTGGGCCTGAAATTGAACTGGCCGGCGGAACCTATAAAAAGGTCAACCCCAATGAAGCTGTGGTAGATGGTAATCTGGTAACATCACCTGCATGGCCTGGGCACGCGCCCTTTATCCGGGAGTTCGTGAAACTGTTGGGCGCCAGGATTGAACTGTAAAAGCCATGATGCTTTTTATTTTGAACCACCCGTTGTAGCGGGTGGTTCTCATGTTATAAACACTGCTGAAAGCCCCGTAAGACCCATAGAAGGTATTCACTCGAAAAGCATAAAAAGTCTGCCTTGATTTAACGGAATTTTTATCCTGGGTTAAAGTTTTCATAACCTTGGGTGGGTATGGAGCGCGGAACCCACTATAAATCAGTATCTTGGTGTCCGGAAAAAAATGAGATGAATTGTTGGAATATGAGGAAGTACCTGTGGGCGGTTTTAATGTTTCCGGCGATACTGTGGTCTTCGTGTCAAGAAATAGCCCCTGATAAAAAAGGAAGTGAACAGAAACCAGTAGCAACCAATACCATTGCATCTAATAATAAGGAAGAGAAAAAAGTCATTTTGTTTTTCGGGAATAGTATCACAGCCGGATATGGTTTGAGGTCCCGGGCCGCCTACCCGGATCTGATCCAGAAGAAAATTGACTCCATGGGACTTCCCTATGAGGTGCTCAACGGGGGTCTGGCTATGGAGACTTCCGCACAGGGCAGGGAGCGCATCAACTGGATGCTCAATGAAGATATCGATGTCTTTGTCATGGAACTGGGGCTGGATGATCTTCAGGCAGGTATTTCCATTGAGGAAACCCGCAGAAACCTACAGGCTATTTTGGATACGGTTCGCAGCCGTAATCCCCACACGGTTGTCTTGCTGGCGGGATTGGAACCCGATCCGCTGCCAGGTTCCAACGCAATTCAGCTTAAAAACATATATCAGAACCTTTCATCACAGTACAATGTCGCCCTGGTTCCTTGCCTCATGGATGGAATCGAAGGCATTCCGGATCTACTCCAGGAACATTGTGTGTATCCCACTGCTCAGGGGCACGAAATAGTGGCCCGGAATGTCTGGCAGGAGCTGCAGCCTCTGTTGATCAGTCGGGCTACCGCCTCCAACTAATAACCCCCTTGAGGGAAACGAATCACTCTTCCAGCATTTTTCATTTTTTAAACAATTTCAGCAACTTTGGCTTCTCATTAATATGGGAAAATTTTAAGACTTTCATATCTCATTGTATTCTGATATTCAGTACATTAGAATCTAATTCAAAATCCATGTGCGATGTTACGATTTGGAATATGGGAATTTGATGAGAAAAAAGGTTTAACAGGGAGACCCGCAAACTTTCCTGAAGTCCACGTTAGGCTGGACAACCTTTGGGATCTGGCAAAAACCGGAAATGCCCAGGTCTGGAAATGGCCCCTGCAATTTGCCCGCACCCCATGGTGTACTCCGGCAATAGCAAATGACTTCAACAAGGCATTTTTTTATGCGCAGTCGAAACTTCGAAAGATTCGTCCCAAGAAGTCTTTTGAAGATTTTGAAATAAAAATGAGGACCATTCAGTCGCAGACAGAGCTGCTAAATGACTACTTCTGCTCGCTGGATGGTGAATCCATCTGGATCGCCGGTAAGTCATGAGCCTGACCAATCCGTATAGAACATCCCCCTTTTATGTAGTCTCAAAGGCCAGGGAGTAGAGGATTATTTTCTTTTTTCAAAGAAAACCCCAACTTTAGCAGGTATTTCCTTGGAGAATTGAAGTAAATAAGTATCTTTAACTCAAATTGCGTTCCTGTGGAACCATTTTCTACTCTCCACGAAGATTGTCCCCCTACTGTCTTCCATAATAGCAGTCTTACCGACTGTGGTGTTTTAATATTCATTTATACTTCTAATTGAAGAAGATTGTTGTCGAAATACCAGAATCAAGCTCAACTATTAATTTAAAAAATTACACCAAATGGAACAAAGCACTCAAGCCACTAACGACACCAGAAGTGGAGGAATCAGCGGGAAAACTATTGCAATTATTGCCTATCTCACTCTAATCGGACTCATCAT
>JAJUIC010000205.1 GCA_029265595.1 Flavobacteriaceae bacterium | reverse complement strand
GAATTCCAAAAAGTATTTCAAATTAAATCTTAAATATAATTAAAGTTTCGGGTTGCCTAATGTTAAATTTTCTCCCTTCCAAAGAGGTTAAAGCTTCAGTTTAAATGGATTTTGATTGAAGTCGGTTGGAGCCGGGTTCCCTTTGTAACACCCTATGGTTAAAGGATATTCCTGAGAAGGCTTAAGCCTTCCAACACCGTTTCCCGGTTGATATTCAGGGCTGGGAAAAAGGTCAGGCTGCTATTTTCCGTGTTCATCAATAATCCCTTTTCAACCCCGCGTTTTTTGATGTCCTGGGCGTACTGCTGATCTTTGACGTCTACTCCGATAGCCAGACCCTTGACACGAATTTCAGGTTCCTGATGGAACTCCATTTTTTGAAGTTCACTGGCAAACAGCGAACTGTTGGCCTCCACGTTTGCAAAGAGATTTTCGGTATCGGTTAAAAGAATATCCACAATGGCTATTGCCGCTTCAACTCCGAGAGGATGCCAACCGAAGGTGGAGTAAAGTCCCACTTTTTCATTGACTACTGAGGCAATCTCATCGGTGACAATAAGAGCACCGATTCCCGCATATCCCCCTGAAATGGCCTTGTCCAGAACCATCATGTCTGGCTGAATATCGTAGTGTTCGCTCCCGAATAACTTACCCGTTCGCCCAAACCCGCTGATGGCTTCATCCATGACCAGTAAGGTCCCATGGCTCTTGCAGAGCTGATACAGGGTTTGCATGAATTCCTCCGGAGGAATAAGGACACCCAGGTTGCAAATTACCGGCTCCATAATGAAGGCTGCAAATTCATTGTTCTTAAGGAGGCCTTCAATTCGGTCCAGAGCGTTTTGATCCAGAGGAGGCGAAATTTTCTCGCAGCCGGAAAGCAGGTTGGTGAACTTCTTCTGATTCTCTGAGGCTCCCAGGCTGATGGCACCAATTGTATTTCCGTGATAACTGCCTTCTATGGAAAGGAATTTTTTGCGGCCCGTATACATCATAGCTACCTGCATAGCGGCTTCAACCGCTTCCGAGCCACCGGTGGTTCTAAAACTGGTGGTCAGATGTTTTGGAGTGATCAGGGCAAGTTTCTCCGCAAGGTCACCCCACCTTTTGTACCGGAAATTAGGATATACATAGGTGGGAATATCGGCACTACGCATGCGCATCTCAATCTCCGAATTGCCCCACCCCAGACAACCGACCCCTGATCCGCCGAGGAAATCAATGTATTTTTTTCCTTCAACATCCCAAATCAGGCTTCCTTTTGCACGTTTTATTTCCAAATCCATAGGCGCGCTGCCACGTCCAAAGTACCGTTGTTCTTTTTCTGCATTCTTCATTTCTATCACTTTCTTTGGAAGGTAAAAAAAGCGATTGTAAAAGCCTGTTAGCGAAAAGTGAAACCTTCTGGCTGTAACGGGAGGAATTACCTAAAGTAGAGAAACATTCCTAACCAAAAAAGGAGGCAAATCCAGGCGCTGCCTTTCATGTCCTCCTTTTTTGAACTACCACTAATTTTGTGCTGTATTTCCTGCTGGATGGTGAATGCTATTTCTCCGCAGTCGCTTCCAGCCATTTTCGGGCATTGACAAAGGCTTCTATCCAGGGCGAAACTTCATCCTGCCGGTCCCCAGGGTAATAGGCCCAGTTCCAGGGGAAGGTCGAGCGCTCCAGGTGAGGCATCATCACCAGATGCCGTCCATCATCACTGGCCATCATGGCGGTATTATTGTGAGAGCCATTGGGGTTTGAGGGATAGGTATCGTATCCGTAGGTTCCTACAATATTATACCGATCCTTGTCGTAGGGGAAATGGAATTTTCCTTCTCCGTGAGCCGCCCAGATACCCAATCGGGTTCCTGAAAGACTCTTGAGCATCACACTATTATTCTGGGGTATTTCCACCGAGGTGAATGTACATTCAAATTTTCCGGAATCATTATGCAGCATTTTGGGCTTCTCCTGGTGATCGGGGTTGAGCAGACCCAGCTCAATGAACAGCTGACACCCGTTACAAACGCCAATCGATAAGGTGTCCTTTCGGGAAAAGAATCCATCCAGGGCTGCTTTGGCTTTTTCGTTGTACAGAAAGGCGCCGGCCCAGCCTTTTGCACTGCCCAGAACATCGGAATTCGAAAATCCTCCAACTGCTGCGATGAACTGGATG
>JAJUIC010000017.1 GCA_029265595.1 Flavobacteriaceae bacterium | reverse complement strand
TCCTGCTGCTCCACATCAAAACCAGTGGCGATGATTGTAACTGCAATGGCCTCTTCCAGGTTCTCATCTTCACCCACCCCCATAATAATGTTGGCAGTTTGTCCGGCCTCTTCCTGGATATGATCGTTGATTTCTCCGATTTCATCCAGGGTGATTTCTTCCCTACCCGAAACTATTAAGAGCAACACATTTTTGGCTCCGGTAATTTTGTTGTCGTTCAGAAGGGGGGAGTCCAGGGCCTTGCGAATGGCCTCGCTGGCTCGATTGGAACCGGCTGCCTGAGCACTTCCCATAATGGCTGTACCGCTATTACTCAGTACTGTTTTGGCATCCCTAAGGTCAATGTTCTGGGTATAGTGGTGGGTGATCACCTCCGCAATTCCCCGCGCCGCTGTGGCCAGTACTTCATCCGCTTTGGAAAAGCCTGCCTTGAAACCCAGATTCCCATAAACCTCACGAAGTTTATTGTTATTGATGACAATCAGGGAATCTACCTGCTTGCGCAATTTTTCGACCCCTTCCTGAGCTTGTTTGTTTCGCTGTTTTCCCTCGAACTGGAACGGACTGGTTACAATACCCACTGTTAAAATATCCAGTTCCTTTGCCTGCTGTGCAATGATAGGAGCTGCTCCCGTTCCGGTACCTCCGCCCATTCCGGCGGTGATGAAAACCATTTTTGTATTGGTATCAAGCATTCGTTTGATTTCCTCAAAGCTCTCCACAGCCGCCTGTTCGCCAATTTCAGGATTGGCTCCTGCACCAAGTCCCTCCGTCAGGCTTACCCCCAACTGAATTTTATTGGGCACACTGCTGTTTTCCAGGGCCTGGGCATCCGTATTGCAGATCACGAAATCCACTCCTTTGATCCCCTGCTGGAACATGTGATTAATTGCGTTGCTACCTCCACCTCCTACGCCAATCACCTTGATCACATTGGACTGGTTCTTTGGCAAATCGAATGAAATATTTTCAAATTCTGTGCTGCTCATAAACGCTGTTTTTCTGATTCTACTATTCTTCTTCTTCTGACTTTCTTCTTTTGCTACTTCCTTTTTCTCCTATGGGAAGTTCTTTTTTTTTAAAATCTGGACCGTGGTGATCCTCTGGCCTGAGTGAGCGTTTCAGGATTCTCTCACCATCCACTTTTACTCCACATTGTCCATGAAATCCTTAAACTTATCGACCCACTTCTCAAAAAACGATTTCCTTACCTGGGACCGGGAAGTTGGCTGTGGCGGCTCCTGTTCCTTAGCTGTTCCGGTTTCAGGTTCTGGTTGCTCCTTGGTACGAACTTCCTGCTCCGGGGCCTCAACTTTTCTTTCGGTAACCTCCAGACTATTGAGTACCAATCCCACGGCGGTGGCATAGGCCGGGCTGGTGGTTTCTGCATCGCTGTCTCCAGCCAGGTGCTCATTGGGATACCCGATTCGGGTATCCATTCCCGTAATATACTCCACCAGTTGCTTGATGTGTTTGAGCTGGGCTCCTCCCCCGGTCAGCACAATACCTGCAATCAATTTCTTTTTTTGTTCCTCGTGGCCGTAATTGGTTATTTCCTGGTAGACCTGCTCTATGATTTCCACTACCCGCGCGTGAATAATCCGGGACAGATTTTTCAGGGTTATTTCCTTTGGCTCTCTTCCTCGCAAACCGGGAATAGAGACAATTTCATTGTCTTTGTTCTCTCCAGGCCAGGCCGATCCGAATTTCACCTTCAGCAGTTCTGCCTGCTTTTCAATAATCGAACAGCCCTCCTTGATATCTTCCGTAATGACGCCCCCTCCAAAGGGAATGACCGCGGTATGCCGGATGATGCCATCTTTAAAAATGGCCAAATCCGTAGTTCCGCCTCCAATGTCTACCAGGGCCACTCCGGCTTCTTTTTCTTCCTGACTCAGTACGGCATTGGCCGATGCCAGAGGTTCCAGGGTCATAGCAGCCAGATTGAGACCGGCGCTTTTGACACATCTGCCGATGTTGCGAATGGAGGACACCTGTCCGACCACCACATGAAAGTTCGCTTCCAGTCTTCCTCCGTACATTCCAATAGGCTCTTTAATCTCTGCCTGACCATCAACTTTAAACTCCTGAGGAAGCACATGAATGATTTCCTCCCCCGGCAGCATAACCAGTTTGTGTACCTGATTGCAGAGCCGGTCAATGTCATTTGCATCGATCACCTCATCCGCATTCTGGCGCGTGATATAATCGCTGTGCTGCAGGCTTCTGATGTGCTGTCCGGCAATCCCAACCACTACTTCGCTTATTTTCATACCCGCATCCCCTTCTGCTTCCTGAAGTGCCTGCTGAATGGATTGAATGGTCTGCGTAATGTTATTGACCACCCCCCGGTGCACGCCCAGGCTCCGGGCCTTTCCGATTCCTATGATTTCGACCTTACCGTATTCGTTCTTACGGCCAATCATTGCCACAATCTTTGTGGTGCCTATATCCAGTCCTACTGCAATGTCTTTTTGTTCCATATCTTACTTTTTTGTGGATACAACCTGATTCCCGAACCGCAGGTTCACGTGGCTGTATGCATCAAGCTTCTGGTCTTTCATCGCCTTTTGATAAAACGCTTTGAAATTACTGAATTTCCGGTCCATTCCCGAAACCCTCCCAAGAGACACTACAAAATCAAATTCGCGCAGGCGGATTTGAAAGGTCCCGTCCGGGTTTCTATGAACTGCTGTAATGTTTTTCTTCAAGAAGGTATCCCGGGAAATATAATCAAGCAGGGGAAAGGCCTCTTCTATATGATCCTTCCCCAGACCGGTTACCAACGGCACTCTGGCCGAATAATTGCTTGACAGCGGCATTTCTTTGCCATTGCGGTCAATATAATACGAAGAAGCTCCTAGCACTCGTGCAATAGGTTGCCGCTGGGTAATTAAGGCCCCCATTTTTCCGTCTATACCCATATAAACTTCCGCATTCTCAATCATGTCGTGATGGTCCAGAATAGCTTCCACTTTACTCAAATCTAAACTATCTTTAGCGACTCTCCCGGGAGTCACCTGGTTTTGTATCAACAAGTTATTAACGTCATCCGAGGTAATATAAAGATTTTCATTGTTTGTGAAATACACATGCACCTCCTCCACCAGGCGTTTGCTATTTCTTTTATCGGCAAAAGCCATTAAAAAAATCGCCAGCCCCACCCACAAAAAGCCATATATGTAATTCAACTTAATTTTCACTTCTATTATTGTTATCCGATTCCTCTAACCAACCCTATCTGGTTTTATTTTTTCTACCCCGGCGGCCCGACAGTAGCTTTTCCATCTCATCTACGATATGACTGGTAGCATCAGGTTTGGCCATCTTTTTAAAATTCCTGCCCAGGGTTTCCATCCTTTCCCCATCTTCCAATAACGGAAAAAACAACTCCTTAAACTGATCATCCAGGTCGGATTCCGGAATCAGCACAGCTGCCTGCCTGGAAACTATAGCCTGGGCATTTTTGGTCTGGTGGTCCTCCGCCACATTGGGAGAGGGAATAAACACAACCGGTTTGCCAGCCTGGGCCAGTTCCGAGACCGTCCCCGCCCCTGCCCTTGAGATTATGAGGTCAGCTGCCATAAAGGCCAAATCCATTCTCCTTAAGAATTCATAAACCTGCACCTGCCCGGGTTCTTCGTACTTTTTGTATTCCTGATAATACAGGGAACCGGTCTGCCATAACAGCTGGACCTGATGGGATCTGAAATCCTGCAGATGCTGCTCCACAAGTTGATTGATTCTTCGTGCGCCCAAACTTCCGCCCAGTACCAGTACCACCTTTTTAGAAGGATCAATATCGAAAACCTTAAGGGCTTCCTCCTTTTTTCGTCCCATATCCAGTAAATCCTGGCGAAGCGGATTGCCCGTGACCACAATTTTTTCTTTGGGAAAGTATTGCTCCATCCCAGGATACGCCACACACACCACATCCACCTTTTTCCCCAGAAGCCTGTTGGTTACTCCGGCCAGAGAATTTTGTTCCTGGATGAGGGTCGGAATACCACGGCTGCTGGCCACCCTCAGCAAGGGACCACTTGCATAACCTCCTGTTCCGATGACCACGTCGGGTTTAAACTCCTTGATAACCTGACGGGCCTTGGAAAGCGAGCGAAGGAGTTTGAAGGGGAAGGCCAGGTTCTTGAGCGTCAGCCTTCGCTGAAGACCCATAATAGGCAAACCTACGATGGGATAGCCAGCTTCCGGAACCTTCTGCATTTCCATTTTCCCTAAGGCACCGACAAAAAGAACCTCTGCCTCTGGAAAGCGAAGCTTAATTTCATTGGCAATGGCAATAGCAGGGTAAATATGTCCTCCTGTGCCTCCACCAGAAACTATGACGCGAAGTTCTTCTTTCATATTCTTAATCTTATAACGCTGTTGCCCATTTCCAGCAAGAGCGGTAAACCTATTTATTTTTAACTCAACTTACCCTTTAAATGGCCTCACTGAGCACCTCCAGTGGATTCTCCTGCTTGTCCTCCTCTTCCTTTTCCAACTGGCGAACCTCTGCCTGCCGCTTGGCGCTCACACTTAATATAATCCCCAGAGACAGACAGGTCATCCAGATCGATGTTCCTCCACTACTGATGAGCGGAAGTGTCTGCCCCGTTACCGGGAACAACTCCACGGCTACTCCCATATTAATCAATGCCTGAAAAACAATCGGCAGCCCCACTCCAATGGTGAGCAAGCGCCCATATACGGTACCCGCCTTGGTGGCGACCACAATAATCCGGAAAAACAGCATCAGGTATAATAACATGACACCCAGTCCTCCGATCAGCCCCATTTCCTCCACTATAATGGCATAAATGAAGTCGGAAGAAGATTGAGGCAAAAAGTTCCTTTGAACGCTTTTACCAATCCCCACTCCGGCTACACCTCCACTGGCAATGGCAATCTTGGCCTTCTCAATCTGGTAATCCGCCTCCGTATCGCTTCCATCGGTAAAACTCTCTACCCGGCTGATCCAGGTATCCACCCTGTTTGGAAAAAGATCGGGAAAGGCTTTTGCCGTTAAAACGAACAGCGTGAGGGCCAGCAAACCGGCTGCCATAATAATCCCGAGATACTTTAAAGGATATCCTCCGATGAACACCAACAGAAAAACCATCACGAACAGAATCGCGGTGGTGGAAAAATTGGCTGGCAAAATTAACATTAATATTAAGCCTACCGGCACCCAAAGGGGTAATATCGTTTCTTTAAATCCGTATTCCCGATCCTTCATCCTGGCCATGTATTTGGCAACATAGGCCAGTAACACCACCGCCGCTAAGGCCGAGGTCTGAAAGGTCTTGTTTAGAATCGGAATCCGAATCCATCGACTGGCGTTGGCTCCGTCAATGATAATACCCTGGGAAAGGGTGTACAGCAGTAGCAGCACGATAAGGGGCACAAAGATCAGGGAAAGCCCTTTAAAGTAGTGGTAAGGCACGCGGTGCACGCAATACATCAAAACCAGTCCCAGAAACATATACAGGAAATGGTTCACCAGATACTGAAAGGTACTCCCGTCGCCATAGAGGTAAGCCAGGTTGCTGCTCGCACTATAAATAGGGATAAAGGAAAACACCGCAAGCAGAGCGCTGATCGCCCAGATTGCCTTATCCCCTTTTATGGTTGAAAAAATGTTCCGCATCATGTTATCCTTTCCGTTTATGTTGCTCTCCCGCTTGCGCCGGGCCTCCTCCTGTAAAATTCCGGTTATTGCGGATTACAGGTTGCGCACGGCATCTTTGAATTGCCGGCCTCTTTCCTCGTAACTTTCGTACACATCGTAGCTTGCACAGGCAGGTGAAAGCAGAACGGTATTTCCTTTTTCTGCTATCCGGTACGCCTGGCCCACCGCCTCTTCCATACTGCTGCATTCAATTATCAGGTCCACGCAATTTCCGAAAGCCTTCAATAAGCGCGTGTTATCCAATCCAATACAAATGATGGCTTTCACCCGGGAATTGACCAGTGGAAACAGCTCGGAATAATCGTTTCCCTTGTCCACTCCTCCGGCAATCCAGACCACCTCCGATTCAATACTCTGCAAGGCATAATAGGTTGCATTGATATTGGTAGCTTTGGAATCATTGATATATTGCACATTATTGACTTTCAGGACTTTCTCCAGTCGGTGCTCCACTCCCTGAAAGCTTTCCAGACTCTCGCGGATGGTTTCTTTTCGAATTTTCAGCAGTTTGGCTACTGTAGCTGCAGCCATAGCATTCTTGGTATTATGTACTCCTTTTTGAGTAAGCGTTGATGATGACATAGTGGTTTTGGTGTTTTCTATTGTGATATGTAATTCGTTATTCTCAACATAAGCTCCCTGATCTACTTTCCGGATCAGGGAAAATGGAAGCTTCTTTGATTTTATGGGAAACTGATTCAACCAGTCGTTGATAGGCTGGTTGTCTGCGTCATAAATAAAATAATCCTGTTCTGTCTGATTTTTTATCATTCGAAATTTGGAAGCCACATAGGCCTCATAAGTCTGGTGCCGGTCCAAATGATCCGGACTGATATTGGTCATTACAGCAATGTGAGGGTTAAAATCCTCCACTCCCTCCAACTGAAAACTACTCAGCTCCAGAACGTAAAATGCCCGGGGGTTGCAGGCCAGCTGGAGGGCCAGACTACGCCCGATATTGCCTGCCAATCCCACATCGAACCCAGCTGCGCAAAGCATGTGATGAGTCAGCAAAGAAGTGGTGGTCTTTCCGTTTGTACCGGTGATTCCGATAAAGGTGGCATCGGTATGGGCCGCCGCCAATTCAATCTCCGACACGATTTTCTTGCCTTTGCCTCTCAATAAGCTCACGATACCGGCATCATCCGGGATGCCCGGGCTTTTGACAATCAACGCGGCCTGGAGCAGCTGATCTTCACTGTGCCTGCCCTCTTCCCAGGGAATCTGGGCTATATCCAGCGTTGCCTTGTGATTTTCTTTGATGCTCCCTACATCCGAAACCAGCACACGCCAGCCTTGTTGCCTGCCCAAAAGGGCAGCACCTACACCGCTTTCTCCCCCGCCCAGTACACCCAGGAGGAAAGATTTGGCATCAGCTGTATGTGTCAGATTTGGTTTCATGGCTTTGGTATGCTCCTTTTTAGGTTGAGCATGGTTATTTTTTCTGTTTATCTTAGTTTTAAGGTTACGACCGATACAATGGCCAGGAAGATTCCGATAATCCAGAATCGCACGACGATTTTACTTTCATGAAATCCTGCCTTCTGAAAGTGATGATGCAAGGGAGACATTCTAAAAATCCTCCTTCCCTCGCCATATTTTCTTTTAGTGTATTTAAACCACCCCACCTGCATGACCACCGATAAATTTTCAATCAGAAAGATTCCGCACAAAATGGGGATCAATAATTCCTTGCGCACCGCCAGAGCCAGGACGGCAATAATTCCGCCGATGGTCAGGCTGCCGGTGTCTCCCATGAAAACCTGGGCGGGATAGGTGTTATACCAGAGAAAACCGACCAGCGCCCCGGCCAGAGAAGAAATAAAAACGGTCATTTCCCCTGATCTGGGGATATACATCACATTGAGGTAGTCCGAGAAAATAATATTGCCCGAGACCCATGCGAACAATCCCAGCGCCAATATAATAATGGCCGAAGAGCCGGCAGCCAGTCCGTCAATTCCATCTGTAAGGTTGGCTCCGTTGGAAACCGCCGTGACGATAAAAATCACAATGGGAATAAATACCAGCCAGGCGTGCGAGGCCCAATTAGGATTGATCCAGGTTATAAGACTGGCATAATCGAATTCATTATTTTTGAAAAAAGGGATGGTGGTCTTGGTGGACCGCTCTTCCTGGGCCACCCCAACCTCTTCAGAAGAAGAGACCAGTTCCACGGCACTTCTGTTTTGCGGTGCAACGGGGTTTTCTTTAATGGTGATCTCCGGGTGAAAAAATAGGGTGGTTCCCACTATAAGTCCGAGCCCGACCTGACCCACGACCTTAAATCGTCCCTTGAGTCCTTCTTTACTTTTTTTAAAGGTTTTGATGTAGTCATCCAAAAATCCGATTACCCCCATCCACAGGGTCGTGACCACCAGCAGGATGACATAAATGTTGGTGAGGTTGGCCAGCAGCAATACGGGAACCAGGGTGGCCAGAATGATGATAATTCCTCCCATGGTAGGGGTTCCGGCTTTCTCCTCCTGCCCCTCGAGTCCCAGATCCCTGATGCTCTCCCCGATTTGTTGGCGCCGCAGGTAATTGATAATCTTCTTTCCGTAAATAGTGGAAATGAGAAGGGACAGCATCACGGCAACAGCAGACCGGAAGGACAGGTACTGATATAGTTCCTGACCGGGGAAGTCATAGACCTGATCCAGGTATTTAAATAAGTGATACAACATAAGCTGCTATTTTTTCACAGGGGCTAGCCTGATGTATTTCTTTTAGTCTCTTCTTCAAGTTCCTTTTCTTCTGTTTTCACAGCCGGTGCTATTTCCCGGCCTCTATCAGTAATTCCTTTACAATTTTCAAATCATCAAAATCAAATCGCTCGTTGTTGATCTCCTGATAGGTCTCATGACCCTTCCCGGCAATTAAAATAATATCGCCCTTTCCGGACATCTGTACGGCAGTTTTAATCGCCTGCCGGCGGTTGGCAATCGACAGCATCTTATTGTAATGCTGGGGCTCTACGCCTTCTTCCACCTCTGACAATATTTTTTCCGGATCCTCTGTCCTGGGGTTGTCATTGGTAAAAATGACTTTTGTACTTAAACTGGCGGCGATCTGACCCATTTTAGGCCTCTTACTCCTATCGCGATCTCCTCCACAACCCACTACTGTGATGAGCTCTTCATTCTTGGTCCGGATGCTGTTAATGGTATTTAGTACATTCTCCAGCGCATCCGGGGTATGGGCATAATCCACAATGGCATGAACCCCACCAATGGAGGTAAAATACTGGAACCGTCCATTGACAGGTTGAAGCCCGCTGAGATATTTCAGATTCTCCAGGCGGTTGAGCCCCAGAAGATCTGCTGCAGCGTAGATGGCCAACACATTATAAGCATTAAAGGTTCCAATGAGTTTGGTCCATACTTCCTGGTCACCAATCTTGAGCAACTGACCACTGAATTCACTCTCCAGCACCTTTGCCTTATAGTCGGCGACAGATTTCAGGGCATAGGTTACTTTTCGGGCTCGGGTGTTCTGCAGCATTACCGGGCCGTTCTTATCATCTGCATTGACCAGGGCAAAAGCCCCGGCAGGCAACTCATCGAAAAATCTTTTTTTCACGTCCCTGTACTCCGCGAAGGAAGCATGGTAATCCAGATGGTCGTGAGACAGGTTGGTAAATATGCCTCCGGCGAATCGAAGCCCGCTGGTTCGCTCCTGTGCAATCCCATGGGAACTGACCTCCATAAAGCAATACTCCACCCCTGCTTTATTCATCTCCAGCAGGTAGTGATTGATAGTGACAGGGTCCGGAGTGGTACGCTCTGCGGGAATCGCAGAATCTCCAATGCGGATATCTACCGTGGATAAGAGTCCTACCTCATATCCGGCATTTTTAAACAAATGATATAGAAGAGAGGCTACCGTGGTTTTCCCATTGGTGCCGGTGACACCTACCAGTTTTAAATTTTCCGAAGGGTTGCCATAAAAATTAGCAGCCACTATGGCCAGAGCTTTATGGGAATCACTCACCTGAACGTAGGTAATGCCGTTGACCACCTCTTCTGGCATCTGCTCACAGACAATAACCAGAGCTCCGCTTTTTACGGCCTGACCTATAAAATTGTGTCCATCCGAAAGCGTCCCTTTGATGGCAAAAAACATGTCGTTAAGCGCCACCTTGCGGGAATCAAAATGAAGATTGTTAACCGCCACATTGGTACTCCCATGCACGACCTCCAGATTCACCTTATATAATATGTCCTTTAAGATCTTCAACTTGATACCAGGTTTACGGTTTGATTTTGTTTTATAGGAGTACCGGGTCGTACCGACTGCTGAACGATTGTGCCGGCTCCGGATAGTTGGACCCTCAAGCCCAGATTTTCCAGAAGGGAAACGGCATCCATGGCCGGGAGGCCTTTCAGATCGGGCATGACCTGCTTCACCTGACGAGAAGTTGCAAAAAACCGCTCGTAGGCTTCTTCCACTTTAGGATGAATGGAATCAATCCGGTCAAAGGAATCGAGCACCGGAGAATCGGTATAAATCTTTTGGGCAATCTTTTTAAAGACCGGTCCGCTGACATCCGCCCCGTAGTATCCGATGCGGTTATCCGGTTTATGAATGACCACTATACAGGAGTATTTTGGATTGTCTGCGGGAAAATAACCTGCAAAGGAGGAAATATACCTGCGGTTGGAATTCCAGTCATCCATCCAATATTCCGTTTGAGCGGTCCCGGTTTTTCCAGCCATGGAGAAATTCGGATCATACAGCTTCTTACCGGTACCTTTTTTCACAACATTTTCCAAAAGCGCCTGCACCTTAGCAATGGTCTCGGGACTGCTGATGGCAGGATTGAGTACTTTTTTATCAAACCGCTGGACTACTTTATCCAGCTCCCGGACTTCCCTAATGAATCGCGGCTGCACCATTTCCCCGTCATTGGCTACCGCATTGTAAAATGTCAGGATCTGCAAAGGGGTCAACTGTATACTACCATAACCATAGGCCATCCATGGCAGGGACAACCCTGACCAGGTATTGTCTCCCGGCTGCGGAATGTAGGGTTCCCCCTCTCCTTTTATGGCCAGATCCAGCCCTTCCCCCAGGTTCATGCGTTTAAGGCCTTCCACGAATTTCTCGGGTTGGTCCTTATAATGTTCATAGATGACTTTTACGATTCCGACGTTGGATGACACCTCAAAGGCCTCGCCCAGAGAAATCTTTCCATAGCCTCCCCATCTTGAGTCTCGCACTTTTTTTCCATAGATGGTCATGACCCCGTTATCGGTATCGACCACCGTGCTGGTATCAACCACCTTATCCTCCAGCGCCACCATAAGCGCCATTAACTTGAATGGGGAACCCGGTTCATGCGTTTCCCCTACCGCATAGTTCAGCTTTTCATAATAGGTTCCCTGAGAGGTTCTGCCCAGATTGGAAATAGCCTTGACCTCCCCGGTAGCAGTTTCCATGACCACTACGGAGCCGTGGTCGGCCTGATATTTTTCCAGTTGCTCCAGCAGGGCATGATGAGCTATATCCTGAATATTCACATCGATGGTGGACACCAGATCATATCCGTCTTTTGGTTCCACCTCGTTATTATCGCCTATGGGTTTCCACTGACCCTTTGCGATGCGCTGTTTTAAACGTCTGCCTTCTGTACCTCTAAGGTATTGCCCGAAGGCTCCCTCCAGACCTACCCGGGTGTAATAGCCGTTTTCATCCCGCCGCTCATAGCCCACGGTTCGTTCGGCAATCTTACCCAGCGGGTGTTCCCTTACCGTACGTTGCTCCGCGATAAAACCTCCTCGAAAAGGCCCTAATTTGAAGATGGGAAACTTTTTCATTTCCATGTACTGCCCGTAATCCAGACCTCTGGCTATCAGCAGGTACCTGTTTTTATTGGCCCTGGCAGTGCGTAATTTTTTCATGTAATAAGAGGACGGGCGTCCCAGCAGCCGGGACAGTTCCCGGGAAAGGGCATCCAGATTTTTTTCAAACTCCTTATCTGCCACTGTCACCGCATCAAATCGGATGTCATACTTGGGAACAGAAGTGGCCAGCAGATTTCCGTTGGCATCGTAGAGATTGCCCCTGTTGGCGGGAATCACGAAATTCCTGTAGATTCGCTCTTCCGCAAGCTCCTTGTACTGCTCTCCCTCCACGAACTGGATGTCGAGCAGCTTCACTACCACCATGATCGCGAACAAGAACATGGTGCCTGCAACGACGTACATCCGCATCAATATTTTCTTATCCGTTATAGGCATTCTGGCAGGGCTTAATCAATTATTTCTATTGAGACAATGACTACAGGTTCAAATCCCAGAAGTCAGCGTCCTGTTTGTTAATTCGTATTTTGGTAGGAGGTGTATCTGATGGACCGATTCCTCGTTCCCCTAGTTTCCGGGTAATGGTGGATTCCATTTTCATTTTCATCAGACTGGACCTCCAGTGAACAAATTCGCTTTGCAATTCCCTGACCTCTTCGTTGAGACGGGCGATATCATGAACCTTTCTTTCCGCACTGTGAGAGCTGGCAATCATCACGATGGCCAGCACGGTGCAGAAAAGGATAAAACCCCAATTCTTCACAGCGTCCTCTTCCACCAGGAACCTTCCTTTTAAAAAACCGTATATTCCTTGTTTAATACCTCCCATATCAGTCTTCTAAACGTTCTGCAATCCGAAGCTTCGCGCTCCGGGCCCTGTTGTTCTGTGCCACTTCCTCCGGGGATGGAACAATCATTTTCCCGACCTTTTTAAAAGGCACCTCAATATTGCCATAGAAATCTTTTTCCGGCTCCCCCTCAAATAATCCACTTCGGATATAGCGTTTGACCAACCGATCTTCCAGAGAGTGGTAGGAGATCAAGCTCAGTCTTCCCCCGGGTCGGACCAGTTCCTGGGTTTGTTCCAGAAATTCCTTCAATGCCTCCATCTCCTGATTCACCTCGATTCGAATGGCCTGATATACCTGCGCCAGTATCTTTGCTTCCCTTCCTACAGGAAGTACCGGTTTCAGAGCTGCCTTTAACTGATCACTGGTCAAAATCTGCTCTTGCTCCCTTGCCGCTACAATCAGCCTTGAAATTTTCGCGGCTGATTTGAGCTCGCCGTAGCTAAAAAATATTCTTCGCAATTCCTTTTCCTCGTACTCATTGACAATACTGCGTGCACTTAAATCACTTTTTTGATTCATCCGCATATCAAGCTCCCCCTCAAATCGTGTGGAGAACCCTCTTTGCGGCTGATCGAACTGGTGGGAAGAGACTCCAAAATCGCCTAAGATCCCGTCCACTTTTCGCACCCCGTGCAACCGCAAAAAGCGCTTGATAAACCTAAAGTTCTGTCCAATAAAGGTAAAGCGGTCATCCGCTATGACATTATTGGCGGCATCAGGATCCTGATCAAAACCATACAATCGCCCAGAAGGCCCCAGCCTTCTAAGAATCTCCCTGGAATGGCCTCCACCACCAAAAGTGACGTCGACATAGACGCCATCTTCAGCTACCTGAAGCCCATCCACAGATTCCTGCAATAAAACGGGTTTATGATAAGGATGCTCCATAGTCATCTCCCATTACTTCTTCTGCCAGTTCGGCAATATTATCCACCTCATTGATGGCCTTTTCATACCGGTCCTTATCCCACACCTCCACGATGTTGATGGCGGAATTCAGGACAATTTCTTTTTCAATACCACTGTAGCTTAGCAAATCCTTGGGCAACAGTAACCTTCCCGTTGCATCCACCTCAACCAGCTTCACTCCGGCCGTAAACTTTCTAATAAAATCGTTGTGCTTTTTGTTGAAAGGGTTCAGTCGTGCCTGCATTCGGGACATCAGTTCGTTCCATTCCTTCATCGGATACAATTCAAGACAAGGTTGAAACACCGAGCGCTTCAGCACAAAGCCGTCGTCTAGCAACGGCAATAATTGCTTCTTTAAAGGCGCCGGGACCATCATCCTCCCTTTCGTATCTGCCTTACACTCATATGTTCCGATCAAATTTAGCACACCAATAGTTTACGATTCAAATATATGGAATTTCCCTCCACATTTTACCACATTCTCCCACATTGTTGATAAAAAGCCTCTTCCATGTCATTTAAGACGCATAATGAGGGGGTTACGCCACTTTTCAAACTGATGTACGAATTGTTAAATCCTTGCAAAACTGTGACGTTTAACCACTTATTGCCGCTAATTGAAAGCTGCTGCAAAAGGAAAATCCCCTACACAAATACTCCTTACTATATCTGAAATCATTATATTTGCCATTGCTAACAGCAAAGGCAATCAATGAAAAATTCGTTAAAGGAGGAAGGAAAATTCAGCTATGTTGAAGAGGGAGAAGGCACTCCTATAATCATCCTTCACGGCTTGATGGGTGGGCTGAGTAACTTTACGGGAGTGATGAATTACTTTCCTAAAAGGGGCTACAAAGTTATCATTCTTGACCTGCCTCTATACTCGATGCCTCTGATGAAAACCAGTGTTGGGAATTTCTCTAAGTACCTCAAGGAATTCATCGATTATAAAGGGCTGCAACAATGTATTCTCCTGGGCAATTCCCTTGGTGGTCACATTGCGCTCCTGAGCACCAAGTTATACCCAGAGGTTGTTAAGGCTCTGGTAATTACCGGAAGCTCCGGACTTTATGAAAGTGCCATGGGGGAGAGTTACCCGAAAAGAGGAGACTATAATTATATTAAGAAAAAGGCTGAAAACGTATTCTACAATCCCGCAGTTGCCACAAAGGAAATCGTAGATGATGTTTTCGATACGGTAAATGACCGCAACAAACTCATCAGGACCCTGGCAATTGCCAAGAGTGCCATCCGTCATAACATGGCAAAGGATTTACCAAAGATGCGAACGCCAACCTGTATTATCTGGGGACGCAATGACAAGGTCACTCCACCGGAAGTTGCTCAGGATTTTCACCGTCTCCTTCCGGATTCTGATTTGTTCTGGATTGAGAAGTGTGGGCACGCAGCCATGATGGAACACCCCGATGCTTTTAATGAAATCCTGTATAAATGGCTGGAAGACCGGAAGTTTTAGTAGCCTAAAAAGCACTTCCTCCGAATATTAGGAGTCATCAGAAAAGACTGTAGAACCGGTTTGAAGCACCGCAAAAGGAGTTCATAAACATGAAGATAACGGCTGCCGAGTTTATCACCAGCAATACCGATCCTGCTAAATGTCCAGACAGTTCCCTGCCCGAATACGCCTTTATCGGGCGAAGCAACGTGGGAAAATCTTCACTGATTAATATGCTCACCCAGCGGAAGAATCTGGCCAAGACTTCCGGACGGCCCGGCAAGACCCAGCTCATCAATCACTTTCTGATCAACAATTCCTGGCACCTGGTGGATCTTCCGGGATATGGGTATGCCCGGGTATCCAAATCTGCCAAGAAAACCTTTCAAAAGTTTATCACTTCCTATTTCAATCAGCGAAAACAGCTCATTGCTGCCTTTGTCCTGATAGATAGTCGGCATGCGCCCCAACCAATTGATTTGGAGTTCATGCAGTGGCTTGGCGAAAATCAGATTCCTTTCTGTATCATTTTCACCAAAGCGGATAAACTAAAACCCAAAGCACTTCAACGCAACATAAAGGTGTATTCCGACATCATGCTTGAGACCTGGGAAGAAATGCCGCAGTATTTTGTCAGCTCCTCAACAGACGGTACCGGAAGAGAAGAGATTCTTGAGTTTATCTACCACATCAACCAACAGGTAGGAAATTAGAACCCCTGCCCTTCTACCCACCTTACTGGTCTTTCTTCAGATCCATTTTCTCTGCGAAATAATCACAGAAGTCGCGCATGGTAGCACCCATTCGTTCATCCTGAGTGGCCAGTTCAAAGCTCTTACTCATGGCAACCATGGTCTGGTGGAAAAATATTTTCATGTCATCCATGGTCATATCCTTCGTCCACAGGTCAATTTTGAGGGTTTCCTTTCTATCGGCATTCCACATGGAAAGCAGCATAGCCTTGGCTTCCTCCTTCACCCCACCATCTTCAGCATGCCAATCAATGCGATCGGGTACCTTGTTTTCATCCAGGGTGACATCTATACTAATATTTGATTTTCTTTGTTTAGCCATTACCTTCTAGGTTTGTAATTAGATTTTTTAAAAATTTCTTCTCCTTGCTCTTGTAACATCTCCTGTAGCGGCGTCTCTGTACGCTCCATGTACTGGCGTACCATTTGCCAGCCTATAAACCGCCCCAGCCTGGGAGGGGCTTCATTATCCAGCTCGAGGTAAAACTTCGAAAATGGGGCTGGGTCTAAAAACCGCGGCCCCAAATCGGGATCGGTACTAAATAGAAGTTCTCTCTCCACAAAATACCTCCAGATTTGTTGTTCATTGGCTTTGGCCCAGTCCAGCTCCCCGACCGTGTATTGGATCTTTTCATGGTCCTCTTTAAAAGGAATCAACAGATCCTTAAGATATAATAGTTTTCCATAAAAAACCATTCCATCCACAAAACTGCGAGCGCTCGGAGGCGGGATTTTCCCCTTGACAAAAGCCTCTGCTGCGTCCACTACAATAAAATCCTCTTCAAATCCTGATCGTAAATAACGGGGCATTCCCTCATAGAAACGGTGCCCTTCTCCAAGATAAGTGTCCAGAGAAATCAAAAGTAAACTATCCGCCCAGATAACCTGGTTTTGATAATCAACCTGGGATACCAGGGTGATGGCTTTGGGAAGGGGTTCCTCGGGAAAGTAATAGCGGATGTGCTGAAACAGCCTTTGCAACTCCTGATTTAAGTCCCTTAGATCAGGATAGTGTTCCAGGACTTCCTGGTGCAGTTCCCGGTGAAGTGAATCTCCCAGCATTTCCACCCACATCGAATCAGGAAACTGTCGCGGAAATAAATAAGGAAACTCCTGCATCAGATGCGCCAGACTGTCCGGAGTAGCCCGGGCAAATCGCTCATCAAAACGCTGAATTTCAACCTCCACAGGTATTTTGGCAATTTTCCGCTCCAACTTGCTGTCCCTTCCACAGGAAAGCAACATCAGACAGAAAACCGGGAGCAAGTACTTGCGAAACATCAAGGTGGAATTATGAAGTGTTTAACGGGCCCAAAGTTCGTAAATAGCCTACGAAGCCTTATTTTTGTTAACAAAGATATTGTTTCCTGTAATACCACCCAATCCATGCGTAGTGAAAAAGTAGTAGACTATATATCAGAATGGTTAAAAAGTTATTCTGAGAGCGCCGGCACTAAAGGCTTCGTAGTGGGAGTCAGCGGAGGAGTTGATTCTGCCGTAGTTTCCGCCCTTTGTGCCAGGACCGGTCTTCCCACGCTCTGTGTGGAACTTCCCATTCATCAGGATCCGGGACAGGTCAATCGGGCCCAGGCGCACATCCTGGATCTTAAAAACCGTTTTCCCCATGTCACGGATATTCGGGTGGATCTAACTCAGGTATTTGAACAATTTCAGGCATCTCTGCCCCATCACCAGCAGGGACACGCATTAGATCTGAGCCTGGCCAACAGTCGCTCCCGGTTGCGGATGACTGCGCTCTATTACTTTGCGGGACTGTACAATTATCTGGTAGCCGGAACCGGCAATAAAGTAGAAGATTTCGGTGTCGGTTTCTTCACAAAGTACGGAGACGGCGGCGTGGATATCAGTCCCATTGGCGATCTGATGAAATCCGAGGTATACGATCTGGCTTCTGCGCTGGATATCACCCAATCCATTCAACAAGCCATACCTACAGACGGGCTCTTTGGTGATAGCAGAAGTGACGAAGAACAGTTAGGTGCCAGCTACGATGAACTAGAGTGGGCCATGGAAATGGCTGAGATTGATAAAACAGAAGACGATTTCCAGGGCCGGCAAAAAGAAGTATTTAACATTTATACTTCCCGTAACCGTAAGAATAAGCACAAAATCACCCCCATCCCGGTCTGCAAAATTCCCGTTCATCTGAAATAATTGCCTTTGGTCGATTATTTTAGGCGGTGCCGAAATCGCACATTATATTTCACCCATCCCCAGGACTAAATCGTAAAAGTTCCCCTACACTTTTGAGATTGGAAGTAACCACTAATTATAAAATTTTGAGCAATGAAATCAGTCATTATTGCAGATCATCATCCTATCATCCGGCTAGGGATTTCGTCTCTTATAGCAGAAGGGGATAACTTTCACGTAATTGGTACAGTAACAAACGGGGAAGAATTAGAGTCAGTACTCCGAGGAAAGAGTCCGGACATTCTTATTATGGAACTTGACCTGCCTGGTCTGGCCGGCATGAATTCTTTGAGAAAAATCAAAGAGCTTACTCCCGGAAGCAGGATCCTGGTCTTTAGCAGACATCCGGAAGAAATGTATGCGGTGAGTGCCATCAAAGCAGGGGCAGCCGCCTATATATCCAAAGAGTCCTCTGTGGACGTTTTTCGCCAGGCCCTTGAGCAGGTAGGAAGAGGCGGAATCTTTATGAACAAGGTCATCAGTGAAACGCTTTCGGAAACCCATAAGAATGGCCGAATGCAGTTCAAAAAGCTTTCCACCCGGGAAATCGAAGTACTTAACCTTCTTTCCAATGGACGGAAGAACAAGGAAATTGCAGAGGTATTGGACATCAATCAAAAAACCGTAAGTACCTACAAAACAAGGTTACTTAGAAAATTACAGGTCAGAAGTCTGGCCGATTTGATTAACCACTCTCGCCTGATGCACGGGCACGATCAATAATCTTTCACCCTAAAGAGGTGAAAATTTTTAAAAGGCAGGAACAGCTAATCCCCATAGCTGCCTTGCCGACTTTACTACTCAGAGCACCCGGTTCAGCTTTTCACTCAAGACGCGTCGAAGGGAATTGTAATCCATTACTTCCTGAAGGAGGGCGGAAGTTTCTGCTATTTCTTTCGATTTAAGCATTTCAGTCAGCTCCATAATCTTCTGAGAAACCAGATGCCGTCGCAGCGAAAGAATGGTTTCATTGACAAGCCGGGCGATTTCAGCTTTCTTGTCCTTCACAAATATGTTCATTCGATCCCAATCATGAAGCACATGTTGTTCTTCATCCATAAGAATATGAGTCACTTCAGAAACCTCTTCTGGCCCAAGCGAATTCACGAAAGTGTCCACGCTGAAATTGGCATCCTGGGTATAGTGATTCATTAATTGTTGATACACCTTCTGAAACTGTGGGTTGGTGAAGGCTATTTCATCCTCCTGCAAGTCCAGGAAAACTTTTTCAAAGACCCGCGCCTGGTGCACTACAGGCTCCAGCACCAGCTCCCCCTTCTCATTCTGCTTCAGTATCAGGTCCTCAAATTGCTCCTCTACGGGACCATAGTGCAATAAAATGCCAATAATGGTTTTTTCCAGTTCATACAAAGCATCCACTTTAACCGGGGCGGGTTCTTTCCGCACCACCTCCATTTGCTTCATCTTCCGGGGTCGGGTGGGTTGTTGTCCTTTGGAGACTACCTGAGCTAGAGTGGCAAACAACACTTCTTCAGAAATATCAAGCGTCCGGGCTGTCTCCTGCAGGTAAAGCTCCTGTTGAATCTGATCCGGAATCCTGGCAATGGAATTTACGATATCCCGGATAATCCCGGCCCTTTTTACCGGATCATTTTTCGCATCTTCCATCAGAAGCGAAGCCTTGAAAGCGATGAAGTCGTGGGAGTGAGCCTCAATATAAGCCCGCAGTTGCTCGGAGGAGTTCTTCCTTGCAAAACTATCCGGATCTTCCCCTTCAGGAAAGGTACAAATCTGAACGTTCATACCCTGCTCCAGGATTAAATCAACCCCACGAAGGGATGCCCGGATTCCGGCCGGATCGCTGTCGAACAGCAGGGTAATGTTGGGCGTGAGCCGGTTAATCAAGCGAATCTGCTCGGGGGTCAGAGCCGTTCCGGAAGAGGAAACTACATTCTCAATTCCCGTTTGATGAAATTGTATTACATCCGTATATCCCTCCACCAGATAACAGCGGTCTTCTTTGGCAATGGCCTGCTTGGCATGATACAGTCCGTAAAGTACTTTGCTCTTATGGTATATTTCGCTCTCCGGGCTATTGAGGTACTTTGCCGTTCGTTTATCACTGGTTAAAATTCTTCCCCCGAATCCCAGGACCCGTCCGGACATGGAATGAATCGGAAACATTACCCGGCCTTTGAACCGGTCAAACTTTTTGTCCTCTCTGACGATAGTAAGACCGGTTTTTTCCAGGAACTTAAGCTGATACCCTTTTTCCAGAGCATGGTCGGTAAAGGTGCTCCACTGATCCGGAGAATATCCCAGATCAAATTTCTTTATAGTCTCTATGGTAAAGCCCCGCTCTTTGAAGTAACTCAGACCAATTGCTTTACCTATGTCGGTCTCCAGAAGCGTCTGTCGAAAAAACTGTGCTGCAAATTCAGAGACCAGATACATGCTCTCCTGCTCATCCCGAATTAGCTTTTCCTGGTCTGTCTGCTCGGTCTCTTCAATTTCAATCTGATACTTTTTTGCAAGATACCGGATGGCCTCAGGATAGCTGAAATGCTCGTGCTCCATTAAAAAGGCCACGACATTCCCTCCTTTGCCACTACTGAAATCCTTCCAAATTTGCTTGACAGGACTCACCATGAAGGAGGGGGTGCGTTCATCGGTAAAAGGACTGAGCCCTTTGAAATTACTCCCCGACTTTTTCAATTGAACAAAATCCCCTATCACCTCCTCCACCCTAGCGGTTTCAAAAACTTGATCTATGGTACTCTTTGAAATCACGATCTATCAGGGCTTGGTTTTTTAGGAAGACCAAAAGTACAAAAAATACCAACCACAGTAGGATCGGCCTTCCCGGTAAGTTTCTTGACGTCCTAATCCAAATCAAAACGCAATCCTACAGAGATGTTGCGCAATTCTTCATTGGGGCTCTCAAAGATGGGGTTCAAATCATACTTCACATAGGCAGCGGTGCTTCCCCATCCAACATAGGCACTTAAACCATACACAAATTCGTTGATATTATAATCGTGCTTCATTTTTTGTTTGATGCGCTCGCCGTTCTCCTGGTACTTTAGCTTCTGGCGCGTCCCGAGATTAAACCCGGCATAACCTCCCAGTCCCATCCGGAACTGCCCGGCAGTAGAATAATGAATGCGGTCATTGTATTCGGAGCGCCTGGAGGACCCAATTTCAAAATGTAAGGGAAAGACCAAGTTATCCAGTCGTAGTTTAGATTTATCCAGGTCCAAAGAATGTTCTTGCAATAGGGTCAAATCTTCATTCTGCACAAAATAACGGTTGTCTGTAGGTTTGAGTCCATTGAACTGAAAGGAGAACCCATATTTGAATCGAAGCCAGTTGGTATGGTCAAAAACCCGGGTGCGCCAGGCCAATCCCATTTCAAAGAAACGGCTTCCGGCTACTTTAAAATCCAGATCATTTACAGATTGCCCCTCCATCATGGCATTGTTGAATCCTACAGCTACCACCAATTGTGTTTGCGTCCGGTTCCCAAACCACTTTTCCTTTTCTCCCGGGTGCTGACGGTCAGTTTCAAACCCTTCCTCCACCAGATCAGAATCTGCCCAGGGATCTTCCTGATCCTGAACCTCCTCCCGCCGAAGTAAGGCAATCTGATTGTTTACAATCTCCATTTTATTTTCAATATTCTGCGCATGCTGCCTGGCTGCTTCCCGCTTCAACTTTTGCGCCTCTTCCTGAGAGATCTCAGCCTTTTGCAAACGATCCTCAATACGTTGTACCTTAACTTTCAGGGCGTCTTTTTCCTCCTGATGGATGCTATCTTTTTTTGCTTCCAGGCGAGCAATCCGTTCCTTACCAGGGTTGTTCTGCTGCGCCGTGGTGGTTTGAGAAGAGTAACCAAACCACAAAAAGAGTATGAGAATCATTTGTGCTTTCATTTGTTCTTTTTTAAAATTTAATGGTCTTGTGTGAGATTATAAGGTTCGATTTTTCACCAATTAACAGGGGGACTAGTTCTGAATGCGGTCTACCACAGCCGTTCTGGTCATCTCCAATCCCTGCTTCACCAGCTGAAAAACCCGCTTCCTAAAGGAAGCTTCAAGTTCGGTTTCAACCTCTGCAAGTAAGGCGTCGGCATCTACTTCCTCCGGCCTGCTGTCACTCCTGTCATTCAGATCCTGCAGGGCCACAAGCAGGAGCGCTTCCACCTCAGCATCGCTCACCTTGCCATTCTCTTGTTCCAGTTGTTGTGCTTCTACAATCACCTGATCTACTTTTTGCAAAAGGCGATGATCTGTAACTGTGGGGGAATTCTCAACAATCCGTTTCGCCAATGGGGGCTGGGTTTGCGCCGGTTTTAATTCAGGCGGTTCAGGTACCTGGGCAATGACCCCTTGCACCTGTTTTTCAATCGGTTCTTCCCGTTCAGAAGATTCCGCTGCCAAAAAGGAGGCACTTATTGATGTAGCACTTTTCGGGGCTTCTTCCTGAGTCGCTTCCAGTTCTGGTTTTCCCTGACTGTGCTCTACTTCTTCCAAAGCCGATTGCTCGATGACCACAGATGGACCCTCGGACTCGTTAGAAAGAAAATCTGAAACCACCAATCCAAGGGCTATCAGGGCGGCAACTCCCGTCCACCAGTATATTCTCGCACTTCGTCTACCGGCTTGCGCATCCAACTGCCCTCGGAGTCGGTTCCAGGAATCTGCGGCTGGCTGCAGCTCCCGGTTGCTTAGCTTTTCCCGAAAATCCTTTTCAAATTCTGGCTTCTCCATAATCGCTCTGGTTTAATGATTGAATTCTGGCCTGCAATATTTTGCGGGCTTTAAACAACTGGGATTTCGAACTACCGATTTCGATTTCCAGCAGCTCGGCAATTTCCCGATGTTTATAACCTTCAATAGCATACATGACAAACACCATTCGGTAACCCTCCGGTAGTTCATCGATCAGACCCTGAATCACCTCCACTTCAAGATTGCTGGCCGTATCACTGTATCCTGCAGGCTCAGGCTCTACCGGCTCCTCAGGAAATACCAAATGATCCTTTTGGCGCATCCACGAAATACACTGGCGTACCACGATCTTTCGAATCCACCCTTCAAAGCTTCCTTCATTTCTGAAATCACTCAGGTGGGTAAACACCTTCAAAAAACCGGAAAGCATCACTTCCTCGGCCTGCTGCTCATCCCTGATATACATCCGGGCCACACTGAGCATCCTGGGGGCATACCTGCGGTACAACTCCTCCTGTGCCCTTCGGCTCCCCTTCCGGGCCCGCGAGATCAACGTCTGTTCATTCTTAAAAAGTGGGATGACTTTCATCGACTTCATGGTCTTCACTTATATAGACGCACACCAGCGGCAAAAGGTTGCCTGGGTTCCAATTTATTTACAAAAAAAACAGCAGGGGAAGCTAATTACTTTTTTCGTTCAATTACGTAATTGACCATCAGTTCCAGGGACTGCCGGTATTCCGATTCAGGGTAGGTTCTCAATAGCTCGAGCGCCTGTAGTTGAAAGTCTTTCATTTGAGCCGTGGCATAATCCAGGCCGCCATGCTTCTTCACATAGTCAATCACCTGGCGGACGCGTTTGCGGTCTTTATTGTGGTTCTTAATGGAATTGATCAGCCAGGCTTTATCCTCTTTTGAAGCTTTATTCAAAACGTGAATAAGGGGAAGGGTCATTTTTTGTTCCTTGATATCAATCCCCGTGGGTTTACCTATTTTCTCTTCACCATAATCAAAAAGGTCATCCTTAATCTGGAAAGCCATCCCGATAAGTTCCCCGAAGCGGCGCATTTTCTCAACATCCTCAGAAGCGGGTCGAACCGAAGCCGCCCCCAGGCTACAACAGGCCGCAATCAGGGTGGCGGTTTTCTGGCGGATGATCTCATAATACACGTCCTCGGTAATATCGAGCTTTCGGGCCTTCTCAATTTGAAGAAGTTCCCCTTCGCTCATTTCCCTTACTGCCACAGAAATTATACGCAACAGGTCAAAGTCATCATTATCAATGGAGAGCAGCAGGCCTTTGGAGAGTAAATAATCCCCAACGAGAACGGCAATTTTGTTTTTCCACAAGGCATTGATGGAAAAGAAACCTCGGCGCCGGTTGGAATCATCCACCACATCATCGTGTACCAGGGTAGCGGTGTGAATGAGCTCAATGACGGAAGCCCCACGATAGGTTCGTTCGTTCACCGATCCCTCCGCACAGAGTTTGGCTGCCAGAAATACGAACATAGGTCGCATCTGTTTGCCTTTTCTGTTAACAATAAAATGAGTGATCCGATTAAGGAGCGGGACGTTGGAAGACATGGACTGCGTGAACTTTTTTTCAAACAGCTCCATCTCCCTTTCAACCGGAAGTTTTATTTTCGAGGTCACCTTCATTGCTCAGGCTAAGATAGGTTTTTTTCAAATAGAACGCTTTGCAATGAAGATACCATCTGCTACAAAATCTGATTAAGAAGCGGTGGATTTGTTGGCCAACTGGCCACATGCAGCATCAATATCCTTCCCTCTGGAACGTCGGACAGTCACGGTAATGCCGCTATCTTCCAGTGCCCGGACATACATCTGGGTGACGTGCTCTGGAGCCTGATGAAAATCATCATCCCCAATTGGGTTGTACTCAATTAAATTGACCTTACAGGGCACATAGCTACAAAACTTAACCAGAGCCTCCACGTCCTGCTGCCGGTCATTGATGCCTTCCCAAACAACATACTCATAGGTAATCCTGCTTCTGGTCTTTTGATACCAATACTGAAGGGCATCGCGCAAATCCTCCAGAGGAAAATGCTCATTGAATGGCATAATGGAGGTGCGAACCTCATCAATGGCGGAATGAAGGGAAACTGCCAGTTTAAACTTCGCATCTTCATCAGCCAGTTTTTTAATCATTTTGGGCACGCCGGAAGTTGACACTGTAATGCGTTTTGAGGACATCCCCAATCCTTCCTCGGAAGTGATTTTCTCAATAGCGGCCAGCACGTTCTTGTAATTCATCAAAGGCTCCCCCATCCCCATAAAAACAATATTGGAAAGGGGCCGGTTAAAGTACAGCCGGCTCTCATTGTCAATGGCCAGGACCTGGTCATAGATTTCATCCGGATTAAGATTGCGCATTCTCTTGAGCCGTGCAGTGGCACAGAACTTACAATTTAAACTACAACCTACCTGAGAAGATACACATGCAGTGGTTCTGGTGTCAGTGGGAATCAGCACGGATTCCACTGTGAGGCCATCGTGGAGCCGTACGGCATTTTTAATAGTGCCGTCACTACTGCGCTGCATTTGATCGACCTTGATATGGTTGATCACGAAATGATCC
>JAJUIC010000139.1 GCA_029265595.1 Flavobacteriaceae bacterium | reverse complement strand
TAAATCCATCATGCCTTTTAAATTAGAAAATGGTCACAAAAAAGGGAGAAATAAGCCTGTTGAATCATGCTACTCCAGAACCGCGGGAACCTGATAAGGATGAACAGCGTTAAGAAACAACCATAAAACAACAATCTGACATGTTTATCAAGCAAAAGATTATGATTCGATAATATTAAATGTTAATGATTTATAATTATGTAATTATTAAGGCTTAACAATGGATATTACGCATTATATTGAAGTATTAATAACTTAAATTAAACTATCATGTCAAAGCAAAACCAGCGCAACGAAAATCAGCGCAACGAAAACCAACGTAACGAGAATCAGCGCAACGAAGGTCAGAGAGACCAGAACCAGCGTGATCAAAACCAGAGAGATCAAAACCAGCGTGATCAAAACCAGAGAGATCAGAATCAAAGAGATCAAAACCAGAGAGATCAGAATCAGTCCGAAGAACAGCGCAATGAAAATCAACGAAATCAACAAAACCGGTAAGAATTTTTTGTTCGTTGTTGAGATCCCCGGTTCGTAAGCAGCCGGGGATTTTTGATTACATATACGCCACCTATTCATCAGGCCCCGTAATTTCATCAAAAAGACTCCGATTTTTCCAGAGGTACTACTTGTACCTTACAAACGGGATCCGCGGTGTTTTACTACAAGTTTTGCATAAGAATGATGAAGCAGTATCTGAAAAGACATTGGAAATCGGAAACATGCGCCGAATATGAAGACCCCCTACATCCATCTTTCAAAACAACTATCCTGAAAGGGGGAATGGGAAAGAGGCACGGAATTGGGTAATTTTTCGCGCTCCTTTTTTTAATCCATCATCCAGCTGTAGAACTTGCGGTTATCCCAACCCACAATGGCAATGGTATTTCCTTTGTTGGGCTCGTTATGCTCAGCGGTAAATTCCTTCAGTACTTCCCCTGCCTCAAGAAAAGCAGCTTCCTCCTGGTAAAGGAAAAAGCGGGAGGCGGTATTGCTCCAATGCCCAGACGAACTATCGGGGTAAGGCCGCAGTCCCACTCCCTCAAACTCAAACTCGCTGATGCCCGGAATTTCCAGAATCAGATCGTTGAAGTCGCTACAAAGCTGCGTATCCTGAAGATTGGTCCCACATATAACGGCAAAAGAATTTTCCGGAACCCGGAAGCTGCGTTCATGAACCAGCTTTGAGAAAACGGCATCAACCAAGTGCCACTGAACCCGTTCCTGGTCAATATCGACCTCATAAACATCAGTTGTTTCTCCTCTTATCAGCTTGAGACGCTTTATAGTTTCCGGAAGTTCCAGTTGACCTCGAGCCGGGCCTAATGCGGTTAGGCAAATTTCCGGCTTCCCGATGCCTTTGAAAACCACGGTCATTTCCTGATCTTCTATGGAAGATTTCATATCCAGGTAGTAGTTATAGCAGGGGTAGATCTCCGTCGTCTCAAAATACAACATCAATATGGGCTCAGAAGCTTCATTGACCGGATGAATCTCCCGGGCAAAAAATTCAATATCGGTCTCCAGCATCGTGGTATCAGCCTGCGGCAAATCATCTGAGTCACAGCCGGCCAGAAGTAAAATGGAAAACAACAGCATGAACGTTCTCATAGTTGAATGGTCTTTTACTAATGACCCCAACAGTATCATTGGGTTGCGCTGAAATTCGTTAAACTTCACACTATGAGGCAAGAGTAGACAAAGTCATATAGGTATTTTCCATCATTAAAGCATTTAAACGCAAAAAGGGGAATCTCTTCCCCTTCTTTACTGTTTATGACTTCTTTTTGGAATACAGGAGGCGTATCTCCTGTTATACCTCATTTAAAAATACTAAGCGGCAATATCTTTTTCCTGGTAATTATCAAGATAATCCAGGATAACCTGAATCTGCGTCTGAACGCCATTGATAAAAGCATCCTCATCTGGATTAAACTGAGGATGATGGTTCGCAGGACCATCCCCTACTCCCAGAACGAAATAAGACACCGGTGCCAGATGCGCGTAATAAGCGAAATCTTCACTGGCGGTCATTACGGGCGCGTCAAATACCTGATCCTCGCCCAGAATTTTAAGCGCGCTTTCCTTCACCTGCGCATTCAGGTCCTGATTGTTTCGGATGGACGGGTAGCTCTGGATATAATCCAGATCCACGGTTGTGTTCATAGCCGTACCATACTGTCCTACCACACTTTCAACACGTTTTTGAACCAGTTCACGGGTCTCCGGGGAAATGGTCCTCACAGTTCCCGATAGCTCTGCTTGATTGGCGATAACGTTTGGCGCCTCTCCTGATTGGAATTTCCCTACACTCACCACGGTCATTTCACCGGGAGTGGCATTTCTTGACACAATAGTCTGAAGGCCATTGACAATCTGTGCTCCGGCCACGATGGGATCCACTCCCAAATGTGGCATGGACCCGTGAGATCCTTTCCCTTGTATAGTGATATTAAATACGTCGGAAGCGGTAGAGGCTGGTCCGTCTGGCAGGATTCCGATGTGCCCCACTTCATAGTTAGGAAGCACGTGCATTCCAAAAAATGCATCTACATCATCCAGCACTCCGGTTTGAATGATTTCCTTAGCGCCGCCCGGGTGGGTTTCTTCTGCGTGCTGAAACAGAAAATACACCTTTCCCTTAATGATATCCTGCATTCCAGATAAGGTTGCAGCCGTGCCCAGCAACATGGCGGTATGGGTATCGTGACCACAGGCATGCATCACATTGGGAACATCGGAAGCATATGGCAGACCCGTTTCTTCCTGCACGGCAAGTGCATCCATATCAGCCCGAAAGGCTACCGTAGCCCCAGGCGAATTTCCTTCCAGTATCCCCATCACACTGGTTGAAGTCGGCCGGATTACTTCAATGGTTCCGAAGCTTTCCAAAACCTGGGCCACATAATCACTGGTATCCTCTTCCTGAAAAGAGAGCTCGGGATTCTCATGCAGATAACGGCGCCACTCAATTACTTTCTTTTCAGGTATATCAGAAACCCACTCCGGTGGTTCCGGTTTTCCACCTGCCAATAGGCTCGTTGAAAAAAATAAAGTCGTTAAGAGTAATGTTGTTAATCTCATGATAGCATCGTTTTTAATTTCTTACTTCAGCCTCAGGCTTTCAAGAAAGATGCCAATTCCACCTCTCTACGACCGTAAATCTGGACAGTGAAGAAAGAAGAAGGGATGAAACTAACGCTTAAAAAAGCTGCCATTTATTTAGAAACCAACAGCTGCGGCCCTGACTTTAAATGACCACCTAAATTTCACCCACTACGAACTCCACCGGAATGCCTGAGGTCCAGGCATCCTATAGGTAACATGGACTAGGACTCCACGCGCTGTAAATTTCTCAAACGCTTTTGGAGATTGGGATGATTAATATTTCCTTTGGTCAGTTCTCCGCCCGTTACCTCATCCATTTTAATGAGTGCGCTGCGGACTGTTTCCTCACCGAAATACCTCCGGGCAAAAAGGTCGGCCTGGTATTCCATATGCTTCATGAATTTTGCCGGAATGTAATACACCATTAATCCCTGAGTTGCTCCGATCACAAAAACCCAAAACACTTCCCAGCCAACACTTAATCCCATATTCAGAAGATAACGGAACATGGAAATAATAAGTAAGGTAATAACCACATTGATGGCGAATAACTTAAAGATATGGTACTGTTTGTGGTGTCCGATTTCATGATAGACCACGGCTCTAAGTTCCTTGGGAGTTAAATGTTTCTTCAGATTGTTGGCCACAATGATAAGCCGTGCATTTGGCAGACCACCCGTACAGTAGGCATTTGATTTAAAGGCATCGGTAAACAGAACCTTGTAGTGAAATCCTTCTTCCCGAATCGCTTTTTCCAATTCCGGGTCTCTGACAAAATCTTTTTTCCGCCACAAGTAAAAGACCGGCGCGAGGAAAAACCAGTAACTGACAAGGAGCGAAAGCAGAACAGCTATAACTACATGCCCGTAAGAAACCATGGAATCCAGCCACTGGGTGACCACTGAAAAAAGCAGTCCCACAAAAACACAGAACAAAACTACCGAGCGAACATCCACCTGCAAGTGCCCCTCATCTGGAGTATCAGACTTACTAAAGGCTTTCTGAATCAGGGCCTGCAAAAGAAAGATCAGTCCGTACCCTACGGCATAAAGGAAAAAATTAAAAATCATTCGGTTTGGTTAGATTCTCAAATCTAAAAAAAATATTTAGATATTATTAAGAAGTTCTTTCTACTCTGGACTACCACTGTTGTTATTTTCTGGTGGGTGAAAAAATCCCGCTAATTTCGAAGCTCCTGCATTCCCTGCTTGTTTCATAAAAATGCTGCGGAAACCCATTCATATTTAGTGGATGGGAGGTAAAGCAGCTACCTCGTTGGTTAATATTACATCGTTTTAAAAAAATATATTATCTTTGTCTTATGAAGTTGACCCTGAAAATCAAACTTTTGCCCACCGACAGGCAGGCTGAATTGCTTCTTGCCACCATGAGAACAGCAAATGAGGCTTGTCGTGTCATGTCTGAAGTG
>JAJUIC010000171.1 GCA_029265595.1 Flavobacteriaceae bacterium | reverse complement strand
TGGGCAGGGCTTCCTGGTACCGCCTGGCGGTCTTATCCGGATGGGATTCATCCGTAGTATAGAATACCTGGACATTGTCGTCCGGCACTCTTATTTCAATGTCACCTTTTATATTTCTGGCAACCTCAGGGGCCACCAGCAGAGCCGGGGCATGATAAACTTCTATATTCGAGATCAAAGGCGGTGCTTTGGCATCGGTAATCCGAACGCGGAGGGCTGATGCCCTTACCGGATCGAACCGAAGGATGCGCTTATAGCCTATGGTTGTCTGCGCATCAATTTCTTCCCATTGGTCCCCTACTTTAGCCTCCAGTATAAAGGCCTTGACCCGCTGCCCCAGGGGAATGTATTCCTGAATCAGAAACCGGTTGAACGTGGTTGGTTCCTCAAAAGAAAGGGTGAGGGTTCCTTCCATACTGCCTTCCTTGCCGGCCCAGTAGCTATTTTTATCCCCGTCTGTGACATTGGATGCCTTATATCTGGAGGAGTTTCCTCTGGTATGACTGGCCTCCACCTTGATATCTGCTGCGAGATTCTCCTGGAAATCCGCATCCAGTTTTCGGCGCAGTTTCATGAGCTGCTCCACATCATTCTCGTGTACCAGTCCCCTGGTATCCACGGGCAGGTTGAGTAAAAGCGTGGCATTTCTTCCTACCGAACCATAGTAGATATCCAGCAGATGTGGAAGGGATTTGACCAGGTGATCCTCCCTTTTGTGGTAATACCATCCCGGGCGAATGGACACATCGGCCTCAGCCGGAATCCAGTGGGTTCCATCCTCATGTCCAAACTGTAATTCCTGATGGCGACCAGAACCTGCGTAGACCTCATCCTTGCGGATGATGCTCCAGTTGGTCTCCCCGGCTATCCCCACTTCATTTCCAACCCAACGTACATCCGGACCGTTATCACCAAAAATCACGGCATCGGGCTGGTGCTCCCGAATGATGGAAACCACCGTGTCCCATTGATAGTAACTTCTGTGGTCAATTTTCCGGTCTTCATTGGCTCCCCCATAATACCCCGTACCTCCATTGGCTCCGTCAAACCAGACCTCAAAAACATCTCCGTAATTGGTCATCAACTCTTCGAGTTGTTTGTGAAAGACCTCTACATAGGCTTCCCTCCCATACTCGGGATGATTCCGGTCCCAGGGGGAGAGGTACACCCCGAATTTCAATCCATATTCTTCACAAGCTTCGGCCAGTTCCTTAATTACATCGCCCTGACCGTCTTTCCAGGGGGAATGCTTCACGGAATGCTCGGTTGTTTCTGTCGGCCAGAGGCAAAACCCATCGTGGTGCTTTGCCGTTATGATGAGCCCTTTCATCCCGGCCTCTTTAGCCACTTTTGCCCACTGACGCGTGTCCAGTTCACTTGGGTTGAACGTCTCAGGAGACTCTCCTCCCCCGCCCCACTCCATATCGGTGAACGTATTCATATTGAAGTGGATGAAACCATAATACTCCAATTCCTGCCAATCCAGTTGCCGCTGGGACGGGGTGGGACCCACTGCCTGAGGCTCTCTTACGGTTTCGCAAGAGAAAAGGCTAATAACAATCAGGAAACTAAGTAAACGAAGCTGGTGCGTCATAAGTGGAAGGTTTTTGAATGACTGAAATCTCCTTCCAAATGTAGGGAAGATCTTTTAGTTTTTCCAAAATAACGCAAAAATCCTCCATTTCCATGCAACAATCTCAGCACAAGAGGCGGGAAGCATGTGAGAATCTAAACATTTATCAGTCAAGTTAGCTTGGCTTTCGATTAAGGAAAATTCTTTCTATCTCGAAAGGCCTCAAGATAAAGGCATTAGTCCGTGTAGATCTTCTTGCTGATGAAGGTATGGGAAAACCTTCCTTAAGCCCTCATAAAGATACAGAGGAAGAAATCTTATCAGAATCAGGCATAAAAAAAATCCGTGGAATTCATTGCCACGGATTTTTCACCTTTAACCTTCTCTAGGGATGCTTTTGTTTAGTCGTCATCATCGTCATCGTCTCCGTTGTGATCATCGACTTCTTCCAGATTACCATCGGCATCGAATTCTAACTCTACGCCGTTGTCTAAGGTAACTTCAAACCCTCCATCGTCCTCTTTTTCAGCCTCGATGATTGTCTGGTCTGGATAATTTTCAGCAATGTAGTCCCTAATTACCTGAGGAAGCTCACTGGGAGCAATGTCATCGTCATCCCGATCATCATTATCCCCATCATCCAGGCGTCCAAGGAATTCTCCGTTGGAATCAAAAATTAGCTCCACATCATTGGAAAGTTCAATCTCGAAGTTCCCATTGTTTTCGCGTTCTGCTTCTTCGATATTCACCCCTGGGAAATGCTCGCTTACGAAATCACGAATTTCTGCAGGGAGCTCACTAACCGGAACATCCTCATCGCCGAAATCATCATTGTCATCGTCATCAATTCCAAGGAAGTTACCCTGGGCATCAAACACGAGTTCGGGTCCATTGAGAAGTTCCACCTCGTAATTGTCATTTTCTTCCCGTTCTGCTTCTTCTATGGTATGATCAGGATAATTCGTGCTGATATAGGTCAGAATGGGTTGTGGCAGGGAGGCCGGATTCACGTATCGATCCGATGCTTGAGCCACCTGGTCCAAATCCACTTCTGCACGCCTATCGGCATCATCATCAGAGGAACAAGCGTTGAAGGTCAACATCGTGGTTCCTGCTATGGCAATCAATTTTAAAGTTCTCATACTTAAATGTGATTTTGATTATTACTATTACTCCTAACAAGAGTTGCGCCTTATCCGCCCGCCCTGGGCAGATTTAGCACAACTTTAGCAAGGAGGCTTTAAACTGGTTCAACATTTAATCCACCGGGTTTTTTTGCTCAGCGCTAGCTTTTTTCGGGTAAACCCCTGGTAAGCCACCCTCTTCTACTGGCTGTAGCCATGGCGTAGGGCGTGATCCAGAACAACCCGAAGGTGTAGAAAATACTATACGTATAGGCCCAGACTGCTTCATAAACATTGTATTTTTTAGCATAAAACAAGGCTGGCAGGCTCGAAAAGATTAAAATACTCATCAGTGTCGAGCTCAGGAACAATACCGGGTACATAAACAGTAGTGTCAACATGATGAGAAATAGCGGATAAGCCGTTAACATATGAAGCCACTGATTCACAAGTAAAAGACGAGGACCTGATCTGGAGCCATCTCTAAAGGGTTTAAAGGCAAATTTGGACATCATCAGGTTTTCCCGCACGTTACTGCGCTCCCATC
>JAJUIC010000013.1 GCA_029265595.1 Flavobacteriaceae bacterium | reverse complement strand
CTCCGGGATTCCACAAGCGAATTTGAAAAGGAAGTAGTTCTATTGTGACAGGTCCTCCTGGACTTCCGTGGAGCAGCGCATTTTTCACCAGGTTAGAAATAAGAATAACCGCTAAATCAGAATTCATTTCAAACTCAACGGAAGCTTTCTCTGTAAGTTCAATAGTGCTTTGTTGAAAAGTCGATAGGTCCTCAAAATCCTCAATGGTCTGCCTTATTAATGCATTAAAATCTACTAATGTAGTTTCCTGAAATTGCTGGTTTTCAATTTTAGATAAGAGCAGCAGTGACTTGTTGAGCCGGGTAAGACGCTCGAGGTTATTCAGGACGCTGCCTACAACTTCAAGCTGCTCCTTATTTAAATCGTGATTTTCAGCCAGTAATTCCAGTTTGTTAATACTAATGGCCAGAGGAGTCTGCAGCTCATGCGAGGCATTCTCGATGAACTGCTTCTGCCCTCTGTAACTTTCAACTGCCCGATTGACTAATTGCTCCACCCGTTTATTGAGCAAGCGGAATTCTCGAATTCGGGTGGATTCAAAGGTCATCTTTTCGTCCCGCTCAATACTAAAATCATTCAGCTGTCTCAAAAGCGAATAAAAAGGCCTCCACACCTTTCTCATGATCAGGTTGTTCAGAACCAGCATACTGATGATTAACCCCAGGTATAGCCAGCCCAGAGAGATCAGCAAGCTTTCAACCAGATCATCTTCTTCCACCATGGAAGTACTGACCTGAATCTTAAAGTAGGACCCTTCCAGCTCAAAAACATCCTCCAACATCCGGACCGGTTCAAATTCATCCTCTTCTTCAATATAGATGAGCGTATCGGAATACTGATCTTCAAAGTTTTCAAAGGTTTCAAAAGAAACTTCCGCAATGCGGGTATAGCCGTCAAACAGGTCCATTTGGTCCAGGATATTTCCGTCTTCACGGATCCTATGGACCACCAGCTCTTTTTGATTTTCCAAACTTCCATCCAGGCTGTCGTATATCTCCTCTTTCATCTCCAGATAAAAGAGGACCGCCCAAATCGATAGCAACAGAAGGAGAATACCCAGCAAGTGAAGGCTGTTGTAATTGAGTAATTTCATCCAGCTAAAAGTTTGTAGCCTATTCCATACACCGCTTTGATTTCCAGATCTGCCCCACTGGATTTTAATTTCTTCCTCAGATTCTTAATCTGGGAATATATGAACTCAAAGTTATCGGCCTGATCAATATAATCACCCCACACGTGCTCTGCTAAGGCGGACTTACTCACCAGGCGGTCCTTATTGGTGCCGAGATACATCAGAATATCGAATTCCTTGCGATTCAGATCCAGAAGATTGGCCTCTACAGAGGCCGTCCGGTTATCCATATCCATTTTGACATTCCCAAGCTCCAGTAGATTGGCACCGCTCATCTTCCTTCTTCTGATAACCGCTTTAACCCGGGCATTAAGTTCTGCCATATGAAAGGGTTTGGGCAAATAATCATCTGCTCCCAAATTTAATCCCTCCAGTTTATCATCCAGGGAATTCTTGGCAGAAACAATAATGACCCCGTCGGAGAGCCCCTGTTTTTTAAGTTCCTGTAATACCTCCAGCCCATTTCCATCCGGCAGCGAAATATCCAGGAGAATGCAATCATATTCATATACCCCAATTTTTTCCATTGCCTGGCGGTAGGTGCTCACTCCCTCTACCACAAATCCTTCCTTTTCCAGGGTCTGCTGAATGTTCTCCAGCATGTCCCGTTCATCTTCAATAACTAATATTTTCATAGGCTAATGTTAGACCCGAATTCTGGAAAGAGTTGGGAAGCCACCTATTGTTATCCCAATGGGATTCTTTCCTAAAAGATTCCAGTTTCCAAGAATTGATTTGTATCAGGAATTAACCCCAAATCGAAATCAGCATTATTTTTCGAAGCAGGTTCCCAATTGTTTACAGTTTTGGATAGTTCCTTTGTACCAGCATTAAAGATCGAACTTTAATCTCATGAAGTCAATTTTAATAACTATAAAATAAGTAGAAATGAAAAAAGCAGTTTTAACCGGCGTTCTTTCGCTATTCACACTTGGATTTGTATTCGGACAAACAGGAATCGAGAAGCTTCCACAGGTTTCCAGGGACTACATCACCCAGCTATTCCCCTCAGAGCAAATGACCTATGTTGAAAAGGATGAGGATTTTCTTTCCTGGAACAATGACGATATGTATGAGGTACATTTCTCCAGCGGCCTGGAACTCACCTTCAATAAAGCAGGAGAAATCACAGAAATAGATGCTCCAAAAAATCAGGCTATCCCTGCTGGCGTTCTTCCCCAGACTATTGTCTCCTATATCAATGCCAATTATTCCGGAGTCGGAATCACCAGTTGGGAATTAGATGGAAAAAACCAGGAAGTGGAACTGGCCAATGGCCTGGACCTGGAGTTCGATAAAAGTGGCAACTTCAAAAAAATAGATTAGATAATATCAATCAGATTGGAGAAACAAGGTGGTCCCAGGATCACCTTGTTTGCTTTAGAAATTTATGACTGGATTTGGCCTTCCCCTCCCCCTTGCATCTGATCCTTCAAATTCTGCATCTGATTGAAATGACGCGCCTCATGATTCAAAAGGATCTCATAAGCAGTTTCAAGGCCGTAAACAATATGGGGGTTCGCTGGTGAGGATATTATAGTTCCGGTTCCCAGCAGTCTTTTACTGTTTCGGATCACCTGTTTTAAAGAACGATGGTGCGCCACGAATCGATCCAGGACATCTGTTCCTATCTCCCCGGCAGGCGGCTCCCATATTTTAAAGGTTTTTATTTTCTTGGTGCCGCTGGGTTCTACAGACTTAAGAAGGGCCTTTTCAATATATCGAACCACAAACCCCAGTCGGGCATGAAAGGGAAGGGACTTACTTTTTCTCAGAGCAGCAGTAATTTCCGGAAAATAGCTCCTATTTACCAATATGAGGTGCTCCAGAATCTGGCCTATGCTCCAACGGTCCGCAGCGGGTTTCCAATTGAGTTCTTCGCGGCTAAGGTCTCCAAAATTCGCAGTAAATTTCCCTGTAAGGTCGTCGATCCGATCCAATAGTTGCTCCACTTCCATAGCCTTTAACTTTTCTACAAAAATAGCATAATTCTTCGAGCTCTTTCTTCTTCCAATGACCAGCCAAGAGCCTCTAATTGAAACCTATAGGCAAAAACGGACTCAATGAAATCTCACATCCGTCAAAATGTGAACAAGACTGTGAATAACATCTTTGATAGGAACCTAAGTGACCTCTTATCTTTTGTATTTTTAACCATACATATTTTTGTCGGGCGGTACCTGTTGGTATAGGGGAATCACGTGAAAATCGTGAGCTGTAGCGCAACTGTGAAGTGGGAATCCACCAGCCAGATTACCTTTCCTCCCGATGAGACTGTTGCTTTCGCATTAAAAGTAATTGTCCAGAGGCTTCATGAGTTTCAATATCATCCCCCTTCGGCACAGCTTACTTTAATGCTTTTGAATTTTTTAATTACTTAAAAACAAAAGTATCATGAGTATCTTTGACAAGCGCCTCAACTACAAACCCTTTGAATACCCCGGGGTTCTCACTTTTACCGAAGCTATCAACAAGACCTTCTGGGTTCACTCCGAGGTTGATTTCACTGCGGACGTGCAGGATTTTCACTCCCACCTGACCCCACAACAGAAACAGGTAGTTAAGCGGAGTCTGCTTGCTATTGCTCAGGTAGAAGTGGCTGTGAAAAGCTTCTGGGGAGATCTGTACCACCATTTACCCAAACCTGAATTCAACGGCCTTGGCAGCACCTTCGCCGAATGCGAATTCAGACACTCCGAAGCTTATTCCCGTCTATTGGAGGTCCTTGGTTACAACAACGAATTCCAGCATCTGATGGAAGTGCCGGTCATTCAAAAGCGGGTAGCGTATTTATCCGATGCCCTGAAACACACCAAAGCCAGCGATCCTAAAAAATACGTCAACTCCCTAATTTTGTTTTCCATTCTAATTGAAAACGTTTCTCTATTTAGCCAGTTCGCCATTATTCTTTCTTTTACCCGGTTTCAGGGGCTGATGAAGAACGTAAGCAATATCATTGCCTGGACCTCGGTGGATGAACAGGTCCATGCCAATGCGGGGATCTATATTGTCAACAAAATCCATGAAGAGTTCCCGGAGTTCAAATCACATGAAGCCCAGGAGGAGATTCGCAGAACGGTTGCTCATTCTCTGGAAGTAGAAGCAGAAATCCTGGACTGGATTTTCCAGGCTGGTGAACTGGAGCAGCCCAGCAAGCAGGACCTGTTGTCCTTTATGAAATTCCGGATTGATGACAGCCTGGAAAAGATAGGAATGAAAAGAATGTACCCAGAAACCACCCGGGGACAAAATCCCCTTTTATGGTTCGAAGAAGAAGTTTTCGCCAATAGCCTGGATGATTTCTTTGCCAAGCGTCCTGTGGAATATACCAAGCATGATAAGAGCATCACGGCAAATGACTTGTTTTAACCCCTAACCCAAAGTGAAGATGCAGATTCAAGAACAATTACAACCCGTTCCCACCGCTCAGCGCCTGTGGTGGTTGAATGACGAGAGCAAGCAGGTCCTCAACAGAGGATATTTGTTAAAAGGGGAAACGCCTCAGGGAGCCATCGCACGTGTCAGTAAAGCCGCAGCCGACCGGCTTCGGAGGCCGGAACTGGCAGAAGCTTTTCAGGAAATGATTGAAAGGGGCTGGATGAGCCTGAGCTCCCCTATCTGGGCCAACATGGGAACCCAGCGAGGTCTGCCCATCTCCTGTTTCAACGTCTATGTGCCTGATAACATTGAAGGCATTACCAACAAACTGGGAGAGGTGATCATGCAGACTAAAATTGGAGGCGGAACTTCCGGATACTTCGGTTCCTTACGCGGAAGAGGAAGCGCCGTGACCGACAATGGAAAAAGCAGTGGAGCCACCAGCTTTATGCGTTTATTTGATACGGCCATGGATACCATTTCCCAGGGAGGCGTCCGCAGGGGAGCCTTTGCTGCCTATCTGGATATTGATCATCCGGATATTGCAGAGTTTCTGGAAATCAAGAATATCGGCAATCCCATACAAAATCTGTTTTACGGCGTCACTGTGCCGGATTATTGGATGCAGGAAATGATTGATGGGGATCAGGACAAGCGTCATATATGGGCAAAGGTGCTGGAGAGTCGTCAACAAAAAGGATTACCCTATATTCTCTTTAGTGATAACATCAACCGAGGCAAGCCACAGGTATATAAGGATAAAGATATGCCCATCTACTCCAGTAACCTGTGTTCTGAAATCGCCCTGCCCTCCAGTATAGATGAATCTTTTATTTGCTGCCTCTCCTCCATGAATCTGGAGCTTTATGACGAGTGGAAGGATACGGAAGCCGTTAAACTGGCCATTTATTTTTTGGATGCCGTTTTGGAGGAGTTCATTGCCAAAACAAAAGACCAACACTACCTCGCCCCCGCCAGACGATTTGCGCTGCGGCACCGGGCCCTGGGTCTTGGGGTAATGGGCTGGCATTCCTACCTGCAGAAGAATATGATTCCGTTTGAAGGCATGAGGGCGAAAGGGCTGACCAGTTCCATCTTTAAAAACATCAATGAAAAAGCCACGCAGGCCTCAAAAGAACTCGCCGCGGCATACGGGGAACCCGAGCTACTCAAAGGATACGGTCTTCGCAATACCACGCTCATGGCCATTGCTCCTACCACCTCCTCCTCGGCCATACTGGGGCAGGCATCACCAGGAATAGAACCCTTCAGCAGTAATTACTATAAGGCCGGTCTGGCCAAGGGAAATTTCATGAGGAAGAACAAATACCTCAAGGCCCTGCTTGCCCGCAAAGATATGGACACTGAAGATGTATGGCGCAGCATTATGCTTCAGCATGGAAGCGTGCAGCATTTAGAGGGGCTTACTGATGAGGAAAAAGCAGTCTTCAAGACCTTTAAAGAGATCAGTCAGCTGGAAATCATTCAACAGGCTTCTATCCGACAGAAATACATTGATCAGGCTCAAAGTCTGAACCTCAACATTCCGTCCAACCTGCCGGTGAAGGAGGTCAACAAGCTCCTGATCGAAGCCTGGAGACTGGGAGTGAAATCGCTCTACTACCAGCGTAGTCAAAGTGTATCTAAAGAACTTGTCTCCAGTCTTGTCACCTGCGTCAGTTGTGAGGCATAGCATCCTAATTAAAGAGCCATCCTGTTACGGATGGCTCTTTCTAATTTTATGAGGCCCTACATTAGGACTGAACGGCTTCCATGATCGGATAATCAATATAACCTTTCTCTGCTCCGGTATAGAAGGTATCAAAATCAGGTTCATTAAGTGGCGCATTGGCTTCCCACCGTGCTACCAGGTCAGGGTTCGCGATAAAGGGTCTTCCGAAGGCAACCAAATCTCCTTTTCCCGCCTGAAGGTCAGCTTCTGCGCGCTCCCGGTCATATCCTCCACTTAGGATGAGGGTTCCGTCAAAACGCTTTCTTAAGCTCTCTTTAATGCTAGATGGAACCTGAGGTGCCCCCATGGAAGAGTGATCTGCAATGTGGATATAGCCAATTCCCATTTCATTGAGCTGATCCGTAAGGTACTCGTATTGCGCTTCCAGGCCGTCGAATGCGCCCAGGTCTCCGTTAACCCCATAAGGAGATAACCGAATCCCTACTTTATCCTTTCCAATGGCTTCCACTACCGCCTGAGCAACTTCAAGTACCATTCTGGAGCGGTTTTCCATACTACCGCCATATTGATCTTCTCTTCGATTGGCAAGAGGGTTTAGGAATTGTTCTAACAAATATCCATTGGCAGCATGTAATTCCACGCCATCAAATCCGGCCTCCATGGACTTTCTGGAAGCATTGACAAATTCTTCAATGGCCTGCTCAATATCCTCAAGTGTCATCTCTTTTGGTGTTGGATGCGGTACGGCTCCTTCCTGATCCGTCCAGATAGTTCCTCCTGCCACAATGGCTGACGGAGCAACTACCTCTGCTCCCTGAGGTAAATTCAAAGGATGCGAAATTCTTCCTGAGTGCATCAGTTGTACAACCATTTTACTCCCTTCTGAATGCACGGCATCCGTAATCTTTTTCCATTCTGCGACCTGCTCATCATTATATATACCCGGAATCCTCGCGTACCCCTGACCATTAGGAGAGGGAGCGACGCCTTCGGTGATAATAAGGCCAGCCCCAGCGCGTTGCTGATAATATGTCTTCATAATTTCAGTCGGCAACCCGTTTTCTGCCCTGCTTCGAGTCATAGGTGCCATCACCACCCTGTTTTTCAGATTGAATGGTTTTTTAAAGGGACTTAAAAGCATGTTTTTCATATATCTTTATTTTTTATACCGATTTATATATTTCAAAAATCTATTACTCAATAACTTACACCACAAAGTTACCCTCTAATGGCTTCCTCACCAATGACCTAAAGCAACAAAAAGCTGTGATCTAAATCAATGAATCGGCCTTTGCTTTGCTATAGTAGACTAGAATGCCGGGTTAATTTGTGGGGTACATTTCCTACCTTTGAGGCCGCCATGAAGAAGATCGTCTTTTTGTTCGCTCTTTATATCCTGGTTAAGCCAGCGGTTCCGGTTATTGACTTCGTGGTAAATTACGGGTACATTGTGGCTGAGTTATGCATCAACAGGGATCGGCCTGAATTGGAATGTAACGGAACCTGCTACCTTCAGAATGAACTTGCCGAGGCGTCCCAATGGGACATTCCCATCTCTCAGGAACGAAAAATTCCGCTACCTGCTAACGAATTATTTTTTGAACGACCCTCTGTTTCCACTCCAACGGGAAACATCACACGCTCTTCTTCAATAACTAAATTCTGGACTTCTCCTTTTCATTTAGAATTATGGGCTAGGGACCTCCTGAGACCCCCGATTTTTATGTCCTGATTTTCAAGCCTTCCCCCTGCGGGGAATATTTTCAATCAACAACCACAATCTAGCTGAAGTAAATACCCAGTAGTCCAATGACTATTGCAGGGAATCAGGTAAGGTATACCCTCCCACTACCGGTATTCAGCATCTAAAATATCAGGAAATGAAAATTAAAAACTTCCTTATGCTGGTCTTTGCCATCAGCCTTTTATCCTGCTCCTCTGATGAGGTGGAGGAGCAAATAGACCAAGATTTGGACGGACTTCTACAGGTTTCAGAAGTAACGACAGATTCTCATCAGTTTGAACTCTTTTCCCCTTCCGGTGAGCTGCGAGTTGGATACAACCCCATGAGCCTGCGGATTAAGGATCTGGCTACCGATCAATATCTGTCTCCTACGAATGTTGCCTGGAAGCCCAATATGAAAATGACTCACATGGAGCATGCTGCTCCTGCCTCCGCATTAGAAGAAGATTTGGAGCATCCCCATCTATATTCCGGATATGTGGTTTTTACCATGCCCGAGAATGAACAGGAAAAATGGGAAGTCGTCCTCACCTACTCATTAGAGGGAACTTCTTATTCTGTGGAAATTCCGGTGGAAGTGAGGCCCTCCGACCACCGCACGGTCACCTCCTTTGAAGGCAGCGACGGCAGCCATTATATTATCGCTTTGGTGGAACCCTTTGAGCCTGAGGTGGCACTCAATGATATTGAGGTGGTCCTATACCGAATGGTCTCTATGGATGATTATCTTCCTGCAGAAGCTTACAAGATTTTACTGGACCCCAGAATGCCAGGAATGGGAAACCATAGCTCTCCCAATAATCAGCACCTGCAGCATTACCAACACGGCCTGTATAAGGGAAAACTTTCTCTGACAATGACAGGTTTATGGCGGCTCAACCTTCAGCTTGAATCTCCCAAAGGCACTGTGATTGCTGGGGAACCTGTGAGTGAAGACCACCCTCAGAGCAGCCTTTATTTGCAATTTGAATTCTAGAAAACAGATGAAGCTTCTTATAAAATGTCTTTCTGTCGTTCCGATTTTTCTACTTGGTGGAATGCTCCTACCTTCCCTCAATGCTCAAAGCATTCCTCAGGACAGTTTGGTTACCCAGCACCTTGAGGAGGTAATTCTCATTGGCAGAAAACAGGAACTAAGCGGAAAGCTGACCAAACCCCTGACCAGCCTGGAGGGATACCTGCAGGAGTCCGGTAGAATCGACATGGTAAAAAGAGGAGGGTATGCATGGGAACCCGTCTTAAACAATATGACCACCGAGCGAACGGTCATTACCATCGACGGGATGCGAATTTTTTCCGCCTGTACCGATAAAATGGATCCAGTGACCTCATATGTAGAAATCTCCAATCTTGCCGAGGCCAATGTCTCATCCGGACAGGCTGGATCTGGCTTTGGAGCTACTGTTGGAGGATCTATAGATCTGAGGCGCATCAAATCGGGACTGGTGGATTCCGGGTGGCGCGGAAGCCTCCATACAGGAATTGAAACCAACAACTGGCAAAAGATCATGGGGGGCGGCCTTTCTTATGCCGACACCACGTTCTTTTTCGATACCAATGTCATGTACCGCGATGCACAGAATTACCATGCGGGCGGGAACCGCGAAATCCTGTATTCGCAATACAATAAGTTGAATGTTTCTGCCACTACCGGGATGGCGCTGGCTGGCAACAAATCCCTGGAGGCAGCCATCATTTATGATAAGGCGACTGATGTGGGCTATCCGGCCCTTCCCATGGATGTCTCCCTGGCGGAAGCCCTCATCACTTCCCTGGAGTATCAGGTAGTACCGCGCTCACCGCTGTTAAATCAGTGGAACACCAAATTATACTTCAATACCGTTACCCATATCATGGATGATTCGCATCGGCCGGATGTGCCCATCCGAATGGATATGCCCGGCTGGAGTGACACCTATGGACTGAATTCCAATGTGGAGGGAATTCATCGGAATCATCAGTTCAAATTAGGATTGACTTCCTACTACAACCAGTCCCTGGCCCAAATGACCATGTACCCTGAAAACCCTCAGGAAAAATCCATGTTCATGTACACCTGGCCGGATGTCGGAACCTGGTACACCGGAGTCAGTTTTGAAGATCAGTGGGATTTCACCGATGCCTCCAGGCTCCAACTCTCTGGAGCGCTGGGATATCATCTTAATGATATTCACAGTGACCAAGGGCTTCAGAGTCTTCAAATCTTTCACCCAAACCTATCCCGTACCACTACACATACCTTGGGTAGCATTGCTGGGCATTATTACTACCAAGAGGGGAAAATGCGCTATCACGCAGGTGTAGGATATGGAAGCAGGGCTCCATCGGTGAGTGAAGGCTATGGCTTCTACCTCTTCAATAGTTTTGATGCCTATGATTACATCGGAAACCCTCATCTGAATCCGGAAAAATCGGCTGAGTTTCATAGCTCTCTCAGTTACCAGACCTATAATCTGCAACTGGATTTGAAAGGATCCCTTTTCCATATAACTGATTACATCATTGGGGTGCCAGATCCCGTGCTCTCCCCTATGACCATTGGAGCTCATGGTGTCAAGGTGTACCAGGGGCTTGCACATGCCAATTTATGGAATGTGGATTTTCACATTGCATATGATGTGCTACCGCTTTTGAAGTGGCACGGTCAGCTAATCTATAACCACGGAGAAGATTCAGAAGGTCGACCGCTTCCGCTGATCAGTCCGCTGAGCTATAAAACATCGCTTGATTTTCGAAGATCTCGCTTCTCGGTAAATTGGTCCGTGGAAGGAAATGCTTCACAGACCAGGTACAGCCCCGATTTTGGAGAAGATCGCACTCCTGCATTTGCTGTGATGGATTTCTCTACAACCTATCGCTTCCTGTGGAACGGCAACAGCCTAACAGCAACTGCCGGTATCGGAAACATCCTGGACACCTATTACTCGAGCTATTCGGACTGGAACAATATCCCGAGAATGGGACGGAACCTGTTCCTGCATGTATCTTATAGATGGTAAGTGGGTCCACTGAAGTTTAAAGATCAGCGGGCAAGAAAGAAACAAGAGGCTGCCTGGTGCGATAAAATCACCTTCCCATGCAGCCTCTTTCGACAACAGAAATGATTCGTTTACTGGGATTGAGATTCTGCATGTCGTTTGAAATTATTTAAAATCGCCTGCCATCCCTCTTTTTGTTGCTCTCGGGAATAGACTTGTTCCGCATCAAATTCAATGCTGACTTTTGTTTGGTCTCCATCTGAATCAAACAAGGTTTCAACTTTTCTCCCATCGGCTATGGTGTAGACGATTTTCTGCCCGGGAATAATCTCATCATAAATCCCTTCAAAATCAAATCCCGTACTACCGCTGATGGTTTCCATTCTGGCCCGGTATTTCCCACCAACTCGCAGGTCATTTTCAGCCCAGGGACAGTGCCAATCATCTGAAGCAAAGTTCCACTTGGTAATATGATCCGGATTTGTATAAAACTCCCACACTTCATTCTTATCGGCATCCAGCTGGGCTTCTACCTTAATTCGATCTTTTTGCATAGCTTCTGAATTTTAGCTCTTTAAATATACCATTTTCACCTCTAAATCTTTAATCAGAGACCCAATTTTTGAAGTATCGCTCTTACCGATTGAATCCATTAAAACTTCCTCCCTAAATCCTTGTTAAATTTTAAAATTAACCATTCTGATTTTTACAATTTTTGTTTTTTCCTCCTTTCATAAAGTTAAAAACTGAAATCCTCGTCAGGTATCTACTTACCTTTACTACTAGGAAAGCAAATTTCTTGTTATTCATCAAATTGCTTAACCTACAGCGAAAAGCGTGAGTAGAGACCATCCCCCTCATTGTCCTACACACGCTTTTTAATTTCTATTAATAGAAGATTCGCCAGAAGAACAAACCTTCTTACCTTTGAGATTGCACCAATTTTGGAACCCTTATGAATTGGATTCTACTTGCAGAGGGACTTTATCTAATCCTGCTGGTTGGCACCTGCCTTCGAATCATTCACGACACCCGCAGTGCTTCTAAAACCCTGGCTTATTTACTGTTTGCCGTTTTCGTCCCGGTAGCCGGACTCCTATTTTACTTTACTTTCGGCATCAATTACCGCAAGCGCAGAATGTACAGTAAGAAATTACTGGATGACGAAGAACGATCGGTAAAGCTGCGGGAGCGCCTGTATAAAGACTCCATTAAACTCATAGATTCCACGGAAAAAATCAGTTCCGATAAACGAGAACTGGCCTATTTGCTTCTCAATGACACCCTCAGTCCCGTCACTAGTGGGAATGAAGTCACCACCCTGAGAAATGGTGAGGAAAAATTCCCGGAAGTGATCGCAGCCATGGAGTCCGCCAAACACCACATCCACCTGGAATACTACATCTATGAAAATGACCGCATCGGAGGTGAGATAGAACGGCTTTTAATAAAAAAGGCCCAAGAAGGGGTAAGCGTCCGAATGGTATACGATGATTTTGGAAGCAGGTCTATCCGGGGCGGCCTGGTAAATCGCTTAAAAAAGGCCGGAGTCCAGGTATTTCCTTTTCATAAAATTCGCTTTGTTCCTTTTGCCAATCGAATCAACTATCGCAACCACAGAAAAATAATTGTGGTGGATGGAAGAGTGGGATTTGTAGGTGGCATCAACATAAGTGACCGGTATATCAATACTCCAGACCAAAGCACCTACTGGCGTGATACCCATTTAAAAATAGAAGGTCCTGCAGTATCTTACCTGCAGTATCTTTTCCTGTGTGACTGGAATTTCAGCGCAAAACAAAACCTCCAGCAAACCGAAGATTTTTTTCCTATTGTGGAGCCTCCGAAAAAACCTGCCGGAAGAATTGTCCAGATGGCCGCAAGCGGCCCGGATTCTGCCAACCCCAGCATCCTTTTTTCCATTCTCAAAGGAATTGGTCTGGCCCGGAAAGAGGTGCTGATTACCACCCCGTATCTCATCCCGGGAGAAAGTTTGAAAACCAGTCTCATTATGTGTTCCCTCAGCGGAGTAGATGTCAAAATTCTGGTTCCCAGAAAATCTGATTCTCATCTGGTCAACACAGCGGCTCGCTCCTATTATGAAGAACTTCTAAAGGCGGACGTCAAGATTTACCGATATACAAAAGGATTCATTCATGCCAAGACCATTGTGATCGACAGGGAAGTTGGAATGGTCGGAACGGCTAATATGGATACCCGAAGTTTCGATCTGAATTTTGAGGTGAATGCTATTATTTACGATAAACCCACTGCCGATCAGCTTGCTAAAGACTTTTATGAAGACCTGAAATCCGCCCCTGAAATAGACCCGGTGGAATGGTTCCAGCGCCCGTGGTATAAAAAACTTTTAGAGAAAATAGCACGCCTGGTTTCCCCTCTGCTATAAGAGGTTGATCTAAAATCGACCTTTTACGATCTAATCGTGCCGGAAGGCTGCCATCACCCGAAATATATGCAAAACCGCCGGAAAAATGGCATCCATGGATTCCGCGGCCCCATTAGTAGAACCCGGAAGCGCCAGTACGAGGGTATGCCCTATTAATCCCGAAACCGAGCGGGAGAGCATGGAATAAGGTGTGCGATCCTGGCCATAAGCTCTTATGGCTTCCTCAATTCCAGGAACGGGACGCTCCAGCAGGGGACGCACGGCCTCAGGTGTAACATCCCTGGGGGAAAGTCCGGTTCCGCCGGTTAATATGAGAATGTTGATTTCTTTTTCACATTGTTCCCGAACCAGTCGCTCGATGGCATCCTTCTGATCAGGAATGATGAGGTAATCGGCAATTGCCACCTCATAGGCTTCCAGTTTTTCGATAATGCGCTTTCCGGCCCGGTCTTCTTTTTTTCCAGCAGCAACAGAATCGGAACAGACAATAACGCTGGCTTTGAGGTCGTTTTCAGCAACCACCTTTCGGTAGTCGGTTTTACCACCTTTTTTCTCCAGGAGTTTGATATGCTCAATACTGATCTCCTTGTCAATAGGCTTAAGCATATCGTACATGGTCAAGGCTACCACAGAAGCCGCGTGCATGGCTTCTACCTCCACCCCGGTTTTATAAATGGTGTGCACTTCCACCTCAATTAGGACAGCTAAGTCATCCAGAGTGAACCGAACCTGGGTAAACTCTATGGGAAGGGGATGACAATCCGGAATCATATCGCTGGTGCGTTTGGCAGCAAAGAGTCCTGCCGTCTTTGCCATTTCAAAGACATCTCCTTTAGGAACTTTCCCTTGCTCAATGGCCTCTATGGTTTGTGGAGAGCCTACCCGCACCACCGCCTGGGCAATAGCTTTCCTTAGGGTATTGGATTTATGTGTAATATCTACCATTGGTGATCTCTATCAAGTGTTTTCTTTCCAGGTTGCTTCTTCACTCCCAAGTAGTTCCTTCCCCCAGACCGGAAGTTCCTTCTTAAGCCTTTCAACCAGCTCCTCACAGGCCGCTATGGCAACTTTGCGGTGTTTGGAAGAAGTAAATACGAAAAGACTGATTTCCCCGACATGGACTCTTCCCAGACTGTGGTATATGTGCATGCAGGTAAGCGGGTACTTTTCAAAAATAGCCTCCCGAATCTCGAAAGCTTTTTCCAATGCCATATCTTCATAAGCAGTATATTCGATGGCCTTTACAACACTTCCCTCCTTCTCATCGGCCCGAATCTGACCCAGGAAAATGGAGTGAGCTCCAATAGTTGTTTTGGTGCTGTGATTTTGAATAGCGGTAGCAATGCGGTCACTGGTTATAGGTCCTTCTACAAATATGTTTTTTGGCTTACGGATCATATTTCAATGGAATTTAACGGGGAAGTTGGATGTAAGATTCCCCCTTCTACAGAAAACACTTTTTTCTCGGGAAATTGATTTTTCAGGTGGACAGCCAATTTTTCACTTCGTTTTCCACTCCTACAAAAAAGGATGATATTCTCATAGCCCTGAAGCCCGCTGCAATCTTTCAATAATTTACCCATGGGAATTTTATGAATATCCTCCCGATCCAGCACTGGCTCTTCCCCAGGTTCGCGGATATCCACCAGAATACTGCTTTTCAGGCTGCGGCTCCAGTCCAGGGCTTTCTCCCAGCTTACACTTCTGGAAAGTCCACAGGTAATGTTGTAATCTTTATTGCTGAAAGCTACTAAATCCTTAGGAAAGCCTGCTTTTTCATTTGACCCCGGATTAATAGCCACCTCATAAAATCCGGCCGATTTAAGGTTGTAAAAAAGCATTCTGTTCGTCAGCACCTTACCGATCCCCGTAATTAATTTAATGGCTTCGGCAGCCTGCAGCGTACCAATTAATCCAGGTAGAACGCCCAGCACACCGGTTTCACTGCAATTCGGAATTTCACCAAACTCAGGTGGTATTGGAAATACATCCCTATAATTGACGGGATTTTCTCCATAGTTAAAAACCGTGACCTGTCCCTCGTATTTATAGATCGCTCCCATAATCAGCGGAATGTTCATTAAGGTGCAGGCATCATTGATCATAAAACGAGTGGCGAAGTTGTCACTGCCATCCAGTACCAGGTCGTATTGCACAAGCAGATCAAGTACATTTTTGTTATTTAGAAAGTGTGGAAACACCTCTAGGGAGCTATCAGGGTATTTCTCCTTCAGAATTTCTGCGGCCGTCTGAGCTTTGGGCAAACCAATATGTGAATGGCCAAAGAGGGTCTGGCGGTTAAGATTGGACTGGGCAATAACATCTCCATCCACAATCCCAATGGTTCCTACACCGGCTGCACAGAGGTGTAAGAGCGCGGGACATCCCAGTCCTCCGGCTCCTAAGACCAGCACACGGGCCTGGCGCAGCTTCTGCTGCCCTTCGGGTCCCAATTCCGGCAATATGATTTGTCGCTCGAATCTGCTCATCCTCCGGAGAATGGTGGTAATAAGGCGATTTCCTCATTTCCTTTTAGTCGAATATTTTCCTGTACCAGCTGCTTGTCCACCGCCAGGGAAAACTTCATATCTTTCAAAACAGGAAACTTTTTGCCAAGGGCCTCCAGAAGCTCCTGAGAATTCTTCTGGTAGGGAAATTCGAATTCTTGCTGCGGCAGTTTTTCAGCCAGCATTCCAAAAGTTTTTATAGTAAATGGCTCCATTTTTCTTCTGCTTCTTTGAGTTCTTCTCTGTTGTTTATATTCTGAAAACACCAGGGCATCTTCTTTCCCACGGAAGTTACTAAAGTATGAGGGTTCTTTAAAACGAATTCGGTCATTTTTAGGGTTCCGGCTGCGATGGAATGATCTACGGCCTTGCTCAAATGCACCGGATAGGTTGCCAGCAAGGGATTGATCTTGTTTTTAACAAGGGCGGCTGCAATGAAGTCCTTAGCCGCTGCATGCACTAATTGATTCAGGACCGACCCATTCAAAAAGGGCATATCGCAACTCAGAAGCATTACTACTTCCGCATCCGTATTGGCAAAGGCCGTTGCCAGTCCACCGATTGGGCCCACTCCTTTCACGACATCAGAGCGAACCGGAAGACCAAATTTTTCGTATTCCGGATTGTTCGCTATTATTTTTACCGGCAATTTTGTCTCCCTCAGCGCCTCGAGCACATAAGAAATCATCGGTTTGCCCCTAAAATCGATTAAACCTTTATCGCTGCCCATCCGGCTGCTTTTGCCGCCGGCCAGTACAAAAGCTTCCACACGTGGTCTTTTACTCATGATAAAATTAGTTTGATTGCAGCTCCGGCAAGCACAAAGGTTAAAAGGTGCTTCACAACCCTCACATTAAAACGTTTCGACCCATAATACCCGCCCAGAATACCCCCAAGCAGGGTAAAGGGAATAAAAATCCAAAGAGACTTATTAAGGCTGAGATCGAACCCGACGGTTCCCAGATAACCAGCAATGGAGTTGACAAAGATAAACAAGGCACTCAAGGCTGCGGTTTGTCGCAGGTTGGTCCATCCCAACATTAACAGAAGCGGAGAAAGGATGATTCCGCCCCCGATACCGATAAGGCCTGATAAAAATCCTATTGAGATTCCCATCACGGGTGGCATCCATGGGCGTTTTTCCAATGTTACTTTCCTATTTCGGGGAAACAACCCGAGGAATTGCAGAATCGGAAACAACAATAAGACTCCCAGTATATTTTTATAGATGGTGGCATCCACCACCAAAAGGCCTCCTAGAAATGCAGCAGGAATGGAAAAAAGAGTCAGTTGATAGAACAATCCCTTTGGAAAATGGCAGGATTTGCGGTGGGTGGCAAAAGCCATAAAGGAAACAACCATATTCAGCAGTAAGGCAGTAGGACGAATCTCCTGCGGGGCAAACCCGGCAATGGCCAAAATCATCAGGTAACTACTGGCTCCCCCATGTCCTACCGAAGCGTAGAAAAAAGCAGCCACCGAAAGTAGCATCATCACCAATATGATTTCTTCTCCCTTCATACCTGATTAAAGATAGTACACCGGCACTAAAGTTCCTGCCGGAATCAAGTCTTTTTCTTCCTCCAGTTCCACCAGACAATTCGCAACATTAAAAGCCTGTAAATTAAAAGATTGCTGCCCTTGTAGCACCTCAACCTCCCTCCCTGAAACGCGCCCTTTGACAAAAAAAGTGAATCCAGGTTTCTTGTTATGATCCTTTTTCAGGGGGAGGTAAAGATCCGGCTTCCAAACCTCCTGCTCTCCCATTAGGTGCTTGAGACATGGTTTTACAAGCTGATTATAGCAGCTCAGGACAGAAGCCGGATTTCCCGGTAGGGCAAAAATCCATTGCTCCCCCTTTTTCCCAGCAAAAAAAGGTTTCCCGGGTCGCTGTTTTAGTTTATAAAATAATTCTACTACTCCGGCAGACTCAAGACATTCTTTCACAAAATCGTAATCCCCCACCGAAATGCCTCCACTGAGTATCAGCACCTCGTGCTCCTCTAAGGCCATATCGATGGCTCGCTGAAGCTGTTCTTTGTCATCCGGAACATGATAAGGAGTGATTTTTTTAATACCCGTTTGCTGTAATAAGGCCTCGAGCATGGGTCCGTTCGAATTATAAATCTCTCCTTCCCGCAAGGTAGCACCAACCTGTTGTAGTTCATCTCCTGTAATGATATAGCCCACTGATGGCCTGGAGTATACAGTCAGCTGCGACAATCCAACTGATGCCAGTAATCCTACCACTCCCGGGGTAATCCTGGTCCCTTGACTCAGGATCAAATCTCCTTTTTGACACTGCGAACCGGTAAGGCGGACATTACTCCCGGTGGTGATCTTCTCATGCTGATATTTCAGGATTTTCGTTTCAGGATCGTATGAAACTAATTCCTGTGGAATGACTGTATCAGCGCCTCTGGGTATTTTGGCGCCTGTGAAAATGCGCGCTGCCTCCCCTGGTTCAAGTGAGGTTTCTGATGTATCGCCCGCTCGCACAAGTAAGGTGACTTTCCACTCAGATTCTTTTTCATCAAATTTCATGGCATAGCCATCCATTGCGGAATTATCAAAGGAAGGTACAGGAATGAGAGCATAAACATCCTCTGCCACGACCGATCCTAAACTTTTTCTGAGTTCTATGGAAGTAGGGATACCAACCTTAAAATGTGCCGAAAGAATCTTTCGGGCCTCTTCAACTGAAATCATTTTAAACTTTAATGAAAGTTAATGGTGCCGGTTCTTAGCCGCCGATATTGATCATGCTGCGATTCTTAAGGGTCGAAGGGTCCGCATCTTTATAAGTGGTTTTAAATTGCCCTCCCATAACGGCATGTTTTCTCATCACGGAGGTCTTAATTAGAGGTACGATATCCTCTCCTTTTCGCAGGGTCCCCAATAAGTCCATTTCTTCGCTTCCAAACAGGCAATTTTTCATTTTCCCGTCGGCAGTCAGCCGCATCCGATTGCAGTCCCCGCAGAAATGTTCGGTCATGGTGGTAATAAAAGCGAAAGTTCCCTCATGACCAATGGCTTTGTATTTTTTGGCTGTGGCATGCGGTTCATCTCGCAGCTTTACCATATCGTACTGTGCCTCCACCCATTGTAGCATTTGGGAAGCCGTCACTACTTTTTTGCTATTCCAGTGATTGCCCTGAAAAGGCATAAATTCAATTATACGAACGTGAAGGGGAAGATCTTTGGTAATGGCTACAAAATCCAAAATCTCCTTTTCAATGACCCCCTCAATAGCCACCGCGTTTATTTTTATCCGGAACCCTTCGTTCAGAAGCAGCAGGATGTTGTCCCAGACCCTCTGAAACTGATCCCTTTTGGTTATTTTTTTGAAGGTTTCAGGATTTAAGGTATCCAGGCTGATATTGAGCGATCGCACTCCGGCTGCTTTCAGATCCTCAATGTAATTATGTGCCAGAACCGCGTTGGTGGTCAAACTCAGTTCTACCGGAAGCTGGGAAATATTTCGAAGAATGGTGGCAAATTCTTTGCGAACCGTGGGCTCTCCTCCGGTCAAACGAATCTTCCGTACCCCCAGACTCACGAAGGTTTTTGCAATCTGTTGGATTTCCTCTACCTGCATAAGATGCCGATTGGGCATACACTGAATGTTCTCCTCGGGCATACAATACTGACATCGGAAGTTACAGCTGTCGGTAAGGGAGATCCGCAGGTAATCGTGTTTGCGATGGAAGGTATCTTGTAGCATTCAAGAAATCTTTAAATTCTGAAGATAGGAGATATCTATAGGATGGCAATACGTAAAAGGTAAAATGGCTCTTGTAATTCTTAAGTTATTTTCCTTTGTTTAATTCCGTTGATTCAGAATGGATTTTAGGGGTCTCTACTTGGGCTCACTTCTGGTTTTTTAGTAGGCCGCTTTTGTAAGGGTTCCGGAATATACCGCAATAGCCAAATGGAGGCTATGGCCATCAGTAAGGATCCGATAAATGTGGTCAGGGCAAAACCAAAGTTTTCTTCAAGTGCATTGTTCAGGGCTCCAAATAAAAACCAGATCTGCATGCTTATGAACAGAATTTGCAGCAGAATAATACCCGTCAGGATGGTATTGGTTTTATTGGGGTGGGCTTCATTTTGCGATCTTCTGAAATTACTCATCGTCTACTGGATTTATGATTCTCCTTCCTTGACATACACTTTACCATCCCGTACCACTACTTCCAGCTGAGGAAGTGGCCGGGGAGGAGGTCCCTGTAGCACTGCCCCGGTATCGGCACTGAACCATCCGTTGTGACAGGGGCATTCGATCTTCTTCTCTTCCTTACTGTAGCGCACAGCACAAGTTAGGTGGGTACACTTCTGGGCGAAGGCCCGCCACTGATCTTCCTCCAGATGAATCAGGATATAGGGAATGATCTTTTCTTCTCCCACTTCAAATTGAAACATCTCGCCTACGGGAACATCTTCCACATTGGCCACAAATTGCTCCCCTTCCAGCTTTTCAGGAGGGAATGCCATGGCCCGCAGTACGATAAACCCATTGCTCACCGCAAAAGCACCCGAAAGAAGTCCTAAGAACTTTGCAAATTCCCTGCGACTGACATGGGTGGCGCGCTTACTCTCTATTGGAAAATCCGCTTTCCAGCTGGGTTCTTTCCCTGGATCTTCATGTGCCATAACTTCTTCTATTTAAGGTATGAGTAAGGAAGTGGTTCCTTTAGGCATCATTATGTTGACTTTTGTGTTTACTTCCTGCTGTCCAAAGAAGAAGGAATTGACAGGTTCGCTATCGGGACGCATCCGCGCAATTTCTTCTCTGGTGCCGTAAAACAACGCCTGGCTCGGACATACAGTGGCACACATTGGTTTTTTCCCCGCGCTGGTCCTGTCATAACATAAATTACACTTCATCATCAGCTCGGCTTCTTCCATCTTCTTGGGAACACCAAAGGGGCAAGCCAAAACACAATTGGAACAACCGATACACCTGGATGAATTTGCGGAGTGCACTACTCCAAAGTCGTCCTGATGTATGGCATCTGCCGGACACACGTTCGCACAGGTAGGATCCTCACAATGCATACACACCTGAACGGTGGTCTGAGGGCTTTTCCTGCGATCGACAAAATTCACGTGGATCATACTTTCCTGGCCATTCGTTTCACATTCGGCACAGGCCATTACGCAGGCCTGGCAACCTATACAACGTTGCATGTCTACGAAAAAGGCCATCTCCTGGTCATAACTTGTTTCCGGCATAATTGAAATTTTTAATTAAACATCATTCTTATATTCTACTTCTTTAGTCCAGCTCTGATAAGCCATATTGGTCCGCTCTACCGAACCCTTTTTTCCGGTCTTGAATAACTGACAGGCACAGACTTTGTACTCCGGTATTTTTGAAGTTGGATCGAGATTATCAATGGTCAATTGATTGGCTGAAAACTTTCCACCCCAGTGGTATGGTATAAACACGGTGTCTTCCCGGATGGTCTCAACCACATGCGCCGGGAATTCAGCTTCTCCTCTGCGCGTTTTAACCCTTATGAGATCGTTGTTCTCAATCCCATACTGGAACGCCAATTTGGGATGTATCTCCAGTAAGGGTTCCGGATACTGATCGATAAGTTTTCCGATTCTGCGGGTAGAAGTTCCGGATAAATATTGCGACACCACCCGGCCCGTGGTAAGGACCACCGGGTACTCCTTGTTAGGCATCTCGGAGGCCGGTCGGTATTTTACCGGGTTAAAATGGGCTTTTCCATCGGGAGTTTCGAATTTCAGATCTTCCCACAACCTGGGGGTACCGGGATCATCCAAGGATTTACAAGGCCAGAAGACCCCCATATTGTCGACAATCTTTTGATAGGTTATTCCGTAGTAATCTGCGGTACCACCTTTAGAGGCCACTCGGAGTTCATTGAAAATGTCTTCACTGGTAGGCCAGTTAAACTTGTCTCCTTCCCCGAGCCGATCGGCCAGTTCCATCAGAATCTGCCCATCCCTTCTGGTATCTCCAGGAGGAGTTATGGCCTCATTAATTTTCACGACCCTGCCTTCTGCTGTAGTTACTGTGCCTTCCTCCTCCTCGTGTAGAGACCCGGCCAGAACAATATCTGCATGTCGGGCTGTTTCACTCAGGAACGTGTCGATATTTACATAAAATTCCAGCTTCTCAAGAGCCTCCCGGACAAAATTGTTATTTGGGAGAGACACCAGGGGATTGAAACAAATTGAAATAAGTCCTTTAATTTCTCCCCGGTGGATGGCTTCTATTTGTTCATAGGCCGTGATACCCTTGCCCGGCATATCCTTCTCATCAATCCCCCATACCTGGGCGATGTATTTTCTATGCTCGGGATTGGTAATGTCTCTGTTCCCTGGCAACTGGTCGCATTTATGGCCATGTTCTCTACCTCCCTGGCCATTTCCCTGACCAGTAATGGTTCCATATCCACAGTAGGGGCGTCCGATTCTTCCAGATGCAAGTACAATGTTGATACAGCTCAGAACATTATCAACTCCCTTGGTATGATGCTCAATTCCTCTGGCATGCAGCAGAAAACTGGTTTTGGCTTTTCCCCACATCTCTGCAGCCTGGTATATTTGTTCTTTAGGAATGCCTGTGTGCTCCTCGGCCCAATCCAGATCATAATCTTTGACGGCATCAATGGTCTCCTGAAAACCGGAGGTATGGTTCTCTATAAAATCGTGATCCAGCCAGTCATTGTCCACCATAATTTTCAGGATCGCCCCGAAAAGGGCTGAATCTCCGCCGGGCCTTACGGGTAAATGAAGATCGGCTGTACGTGCAAGCGGAATCACCCTGGGGTCAACCACTATAAGTTTAGCTCCGTTATCTCGTGCCTCCCAAATGTAATGGGTGAGGGTTGGAAAGGTTTCACTGACATTGGCCCCTGCGATCAGAATGACTTCTGCATGTTTGAGATCAGCCCAGGAATTGGAAGTGCGATCCAGGCCAAAGGCTTTTTTATTTCCTCCTCCAGCGCTCACCATACACAGCCTTCCGTTGTAATCAAGATTGGCAGTTTTGAGGGCTACACGAGCGAACTTCCCGATCATATAACTTTTTTCATTGGTCAGGGAGACACCCGATAGCATCGCAAAAGCATCCCGTCCGTACTTTTCCTGAATGCGCTTTATTTCCCTCACGGTTCGCGACATGGCATATTCCCAATCCACGGGCTTAAACCCCTTTCCTTCCACTCGTTCTATCGGGCTCAGGAGTCGGTCCGGGTGATTGTTTTGCATATACCTCATCACTCCCTTAGGACACAATCGACCTTCGTTAAAAGGGAACTCTTCCCAGGGCTCGAAGCCCGCTATTTTGTTGTCCTTAACTTTCAGCTTTATACCGCACTGCATCCCGCAATAACAGCAATGAGTTTTGACAATTTTGTCTGGTTCCTTATTTCCCTGAAAACCCGTTTTTGGCGCATAAGCCTTGTGAGGACCAAATTCCTCAATAATTTTATCTATGGATGTCGGAAGTTTTGCCATTGTTTTTTAATCGATTTAACCGAATAATTTTCCGGCTTGAGTTCGTGCCTCAAGATGGGCCTTGGCCAAAGCGGATCTTTTACCTTCCGGACTCAGATCCAGATGATTGCTTCCGTCTGCTTTGTCATAATCAAACCCTAATTCTTTGGTAACATATTTTAGATCCTCCACATGAGTTTCAGTAGCGAATTCTTCTTTGGTATGCGGACATACCGCCATTCCACGCCGAGTTCCTTCGGTCTTGTATAAGTTTGCCCCGAGTTGCGCGAGCCTTTGAAAAATATGGAAAAACTTTCCAAAAGGCAGCCATACCAGAAAAAGAATGACAGTGATGGCATGCGTCACAGCCATGAACTGATAGGTCTTTCCTTCTAAAAAAGTATAGTCATAGGAAATTCCCAGGCCGGTAACAGAAATAGCTATAAGTAAAATCAGAGGTAGCCAGTCATTCTCTAGAGTTTGGGTGGCAATAAGACCTCCATCGGTGAACCTGCGCTTCATCATGATCACTGCTCCGATCGTCACCAAAACGGAACTCCACACCAGACCATGAAAAGCAATAAAGGCCAGCGGGGAATCCAATTGGAAAGATCCCGCTTCAAATCCAAATAGTAAAGCGTAATAGGTGGTATCATCGCCAGGCTTTAGTATGAAATGGATCCATCCGAAGGTCAGTGGAATGGTTATAGCAAAGGCAATTAGACAACCGGTAGCCAACATAAAATGTCCAAACCACCGGGTCCGGCTTCTGTGAGCAATGAAACGTTGTGCCAGGATGTTTTTAAAGAACAATTTGGTGTAGCGCCACAGGTAGGGAAAGAAGTACTTGCTAAAAAGAAACTGCATGCTTCTTCTCCAGTACAAACGAGTAGGTGGCCGCTGAACCCACACTGAATATCGGTAAGCAATGCCGAAAACAGCAAATACTGTACCTATTAAATATGCGATCAGGGCAGGATCAAAATTCTGCAGGTTTCTTGAGCCTATCAGCACCAGCACTACTGTAACCACCGCCGCAATGGTGGCCTTGATCACAGCTGTACGATTGAGGGTCTTGAAAAGATTATACACAAGCTACTCTTTTACAGGTCTTTAACTGACGATTTCTTCTAAATTAGGAATTTTTAGATTCCCCACCTTATTGAATCACGAGTATTGGGATAATTTAAACCCAATCTAAACTATGAGTGCAGTTTGTGTTAAAATAACGTTAAAAAGGAAAGTGTGGGAATGGGAGTAGTAAAGGTGTATCCTATAGATAACCCTATTCTTCCATTCACTATCCTTGATTCCGGGTGAAGTAGGCAATTTGGTGCCGTACGAAACCAAGACTGACGGCGAGCCACGCAAAAATGGCAACATAAATGAAGTACTCAGGAATAGCCTTCAGGAATGGAACCTCAAGGGCCTCACTTAATCGGAAAGTTGCCACGGTATACATTCCCAATGGGAATACCATGCCCCAATAGGATGGATGATAGCCTTTTGCAGAAGTAGGTGATGGCACCTTTTTTCCTAAGTGCCTCCACATACCCAATAGAATTAATAACGGAATCCACCAGGTTCCGGCAGCCCAAAAGAATAATGTGAAGCCCTTAAGAAACGGTAATAAATCCACCATGAAGTTATACCCTTGCGCCTGAAGGATGAGCATGGATCCTGCAAGGGTGGTGATTGCTGTGGCTCCCATATTAATCCAGTACGGCGCTCCTAGTTCCTTAGCATTGAGCGGAAAAAAAGATAAGCGGTAGATTATCAAAGACATGATGTACAAGTAGAAAATAGATCCTAATAGGAACAGACACAAAGCTAGAAAAACCATGAAATATGCTGACTCATCCATGCCTCCGATAAGAAATGAAAGCAATACTGATAGGGCTTGTATTGCCACTATTATCACTAACCAGGTCCCATTAATTCCTTCCCCTAAATTTTTTTTCTGCTCGCTAACGGTTATGAAAAAGAAAAATCCATAGGCAATAACTAGCCAGGAAATTGCCGCTAGGATAAATAGCAGCCACGCTATTTCAACATTCTGATACAGTACGATAAATTGGTTACCGACTATACAGAGTGCTGCCACAATTGTGAAAAAACCCGGACCGACAGCGTAACTTCTGAAATCATTTAGGAGATTCTGAGTGAAGAAAATACAGCGATAGATGAACATGGACAGCAATCCAGTCACAAATATCAGGTTCAAAAAGAATAACACATAAGAGAATAGATCGTACCCCTGAAGAAATAGTGCAATGGATATGATACCAGTTGCCATTACCATAGCGAAATATGCCGGCAGTAAAGTTTTTACTTTCTGTAGAAGGAGGCTCATTTAATTGTTGATTGACCGGTGCTGAATTGGTTAAAAGATTCCAAGATAGAAAATCCTGCTTAGACAGAAAAGAAAGAGTATAACAAGTGGGTGAAACTATTTCGGTAGATCTCCGAAAAACCCGATATTCTTAGGAAAGGTTCTGAAGTTGGTGATGGCAAAATAAATGTCTTATTAACACAACTTCAAACTTTACAAGAGAAACCTTGTATTTGATTAAGATCTTTCTTTCGAAGAACAATAACATAATCGAGAACCACCGGAATCGTCACACAAGAGATTTCAGTGTGATCTGAAGATCCACTGTGAGATAAAAATATTCAAAATGAAAAACAAGGAAAATAGTTTCGGATATGACGCAGATGTCAATCCATTAAGTGGAACAGATTATGGTATTTAAAATCGCCTAAATAGCTATAATAAAAATGAAGAGAAAGCACATAATGAAATGTCGGGAAAGTGTCGGGAAACAAACTTTACAAAAACATAAAACCCTTGAAAATCAAGTGACTAACAAGGGTTTCAGTACTCGGAGCGGGACTTGAACCCGCACGGCCGCATTTGGCCATTGGATTTTAAGTCCAACGTGTCTACCGATTCCACCATCCGAGCGTGGAACTTTAGATTCCAGCGTTGGATCGCGTCCTACGCGCACGGAACCTCCAACCCTCGAATTCTCGATGAGCGAAAAACGGGATTCGAACCCGCGACCTCCACCTTGGCAAGGTGGCGCTCTACCAACTGAGCTATTTTCGCGATTTTAGATGAACTTTGCATGCCGGGGTCTTTGTTGCCCCGTATTGCGCTTGCAAATTTAATACAAATATGATTACTGCAAAGTTTTTGGACATAAAAATACTACACCTGATTCGTTGTCTTGCCTGTAAGCATGCGCTTTATCTCATTGAGCTTCATCAGGGCTTCAACCGGGGTTAAGGTATCAATGTCAGTTTCAAGGATTTCATCCCGAATTTCTTCCAAAATGGGATCATCCAGATTAAAAAAACTGAGTTGTAGATCTTCCTTCTCAGTCTGTTTCAAGGTCTCCCTCTGATCCTTCATCCCGTGGGAGGACTCCAACTGCTTCAGAATCTTCTCCGCTTTTCGCAACACCTGCCGCGGCATGCCCGCCATTTTCGCCACATGAATTCCAAAACTGTGGTGACTTCCCCCTGGTACCAGTTTGCGCAGGAACAATACCTGGTCCTTTAGCTCCTTAACTGAAACGTTGAAGTTTTTGATCCGCTCAAAGATCTCACTCATTTCATTCAGCTCGTGGTAATGTGTAGCGAACAACGTTTTAGGCCGATGTGGATGCTCGTGCAGGAATTCCGTGATGGCCCACGCAATTGAGATTCCATCATAAGTACTGGTTCCTCTTCCAATCTCATCTAAAAGTACCAGACTTCTGTCGGACAGGTTATTCAGAATACTTGCGGTCTCATTCATTTCCACCATAAACGTAGACTCCCCCATGGAAATGTTATCACTGGCCCCTACCCTGGTAAAAAT
>JAJUIC010000095.1 GCA_029265595.1 Flavobacteriaceae bacterium | reverse complement strand
TGTCGGTATAGGTCTTTTCTTTGGCGTAATTCAGGCGCGGTTCGTAATCCACCACAAGTTTAGGAGTACCTTTTAAAACCCGGATGAACCGGATCACATCAGGCGGTGCGTAAAAACTTCCATCCGGCTTGAGGTAGCGAGGCATAAAATCCAGTACCTGAAAAGCGTGCTGATCACTGGAGAAAGTGGTACTGAGAATATTGGTCTTCCACAGGTAGCGCTGTTCTATTGAATAGGAATCATCCACACGAAAGGCAAATTTCCCTCCCTTGTTTTCATCCAGGATTTTCGCAAAGACGGAAGCTGAATCAAATTGTGGCAAACAACACCAATCAAGAGAGCCTTTTTTTGATATGAGCGCAGCACTTTTGCAGTTTCCGATAATTCCATAATCCAGTTTCTCCATAATCTCTTAAATTTAGCTTAAACAGATGGTCTCTCGTATGAATTTTCGGAAATTTAGGCAATTACTCCGTGAAGGAAAACCGCTTTAAAACAAATTTATGGGAAAGACAATAATAGTTTCCAATCGCTTGCCTCTCCAAATCAAGATAGAAGACGAGGAACTGGAGGTCACCCCGAGTGTCGGGGGTTTGGCAACAGGGCTGAAATCTTTCCACAGGGAAGGCGGAAGTGTTTGGATAGGATGGACGGGGGTTTCCGCAGATGATGTCCCCCAGGGAATGGAAGATCTAATTTTAGAGGAAACCAGAAAAGAACAGTGCATTCCGGTCTCTTTGACAGAAGAAGAGGTACAGGGATTTTATTATGGATTCAGCAACCGAACCATTTGGCCCTTGTTCCATTATTTTATGGAATACTGTGAGTTCAATACCGATCATTGGGAGACCTATAAGCAAGTTAATGAAAAGTATGCCAATGCAGTATTGGAGGATCTGGAGGATGATGACATTGTCTGGGTGCACGATTACCAGTTATTACTGGTCCCAAACTTAATCAGGAAGCGAAAGAAAAATGCAACCATCGGGTTTTTCAATCACATCCCGTTTCCTTCCTATGAAGTATTTCGGACCATGCCCTGGAGAGAAGAGATTTTGGAAGGTATGTTGGGGGCAAATCTCATCGGGTTCCACACCTATGATTATGAGCGACATTTTCTTAGTTCCGTGAACCGTATTCTCTTAAGAGACGTCACTTTTAATCAGGTCATACTCAACAGCAGGAAAGTAAGGGTGGATTCTTTTCCCATGGGAATTGATTACGACAAGTTCCATAATGCAGCACTACAGACCAATCGTCTGACCACAGATGAAAACTCAGACTTTCAGCAAAAGCTGGAGCTTCACCGATCTTCTACCGAGAGTGCCAAACTCATAATTTCTGTGGATCGCCTGGATTACACAAAAGGGATTGCCAACCGCATCCGCGCCTATGAATTCTTTCTGGAGCGGTATCCAGAGTATAAAGAAAGGGTCCGACTAATCATGCTGGCGGTTCCCTCACGAGAGGAAGTTCCACAATATCAGTTACTCAAAAAAGAAATCGATGAATTGGTAGGTCGGGTTAACGGGAAGTTCGCCACCGTGACCTGGACTCCCATCTGGTATTTCTACCGATCCATGCCCTTTGAAAATCTGATCGATTTATATACCACCAGTGACATTGCGCTTATTACCCCCACCAGAGACGGCATGAATCTGGTAGCCAAAGAATATCTGGCCACCCGGACTGACCAGACCGGAGTGCTTATACTGAGTGAAATGGCCGGTGCGGCCCACGAATTGAATGAGGCCCTGCTGATCAATCCCAATAACTTTGACCAGGTCGTGGAAACCATCAAGAGAGCTTTTGAAATGCCCAGGGAAGAGCAAATCAAAAGAAACAAGGTGCTGCAGCAACGCCTCAGGCGGTATACCGTGGAGAAATGGGCCAATGATTTTATGAGAGCTCTTAAAGAGACCAAAGATACCAGTAAAACCTACGATGCCATTGAGATTGATGAGCAAATTGAAGAGGCCATCCTCAAGAAATACCGCCAGTCGAAAAACCGTTTTCTATTTCTGGATTACGACGGAACCCTGGTGGATTTTGTGTCCAATCCAAAAGATGCCCGACCCGATCAGGAACTCCTGGATTTAATTCAATCGCTTTGTGCGCAGGAAGGCACCCAGGTGGTATTAATTAGTGGCCGTGACAAGGAAACCCTTGGAACCTGGTGGCGGGAAGTTCCCGTACCTCTAATTGCAGAGCACGGGGTATGGATGCGTCCTGCCTCGGAGGAATGGGTGTTGTCCGAAAATGTACGCTGCGACTGGATGGAGACCATCCGGCCCGTCTTGGAAACTTTTGTCGATCGCACTCCGGGATCCTTTATTGAAGAAAAGAATTATTCCCTGGCATGGCATTACCGAAAAACGGATCCGGGCCTGGGGGAGCTGCGGGCCAATGAACTCTCCACCGTGCTAAAGGATTTGATAGCCAACCACGGACTGAGCGTATTACAGGGGAATAAAGTACTGGAAATTAAAAGTAGCGATGTCAACAAGGGAAAGGCAGCCAATAAGATGCTGATCAACCAAAAAGCGGACTTCATTTTTGCCATCGGGGATGACTGGACGGATGAATATCTTTTCAATGAATTACCCAAAGCGGCCATTACGGTCAAAGTGGGGATTAAAAAAACAAACGCCCGGTATTTCACCAAGGACACCCAGCAGGTCCGGGATTTGCTTAGAAAGCTGGCCAAACAAAATTGAGAGCTGAAAAGGATGTTAAAGAGCCAGGTCACAGGACATAAATTTTAATTGAAACTTAACTCTTAAAAAGCCGCCACAGATTTGGTTTAAAGTATATTAGTTGAAAGAAATCATTAGATGAAAACCCAAAAAATAGAAAAAATGAAAACAGGAAATGTATTATTAGGCATTGTTGCCGGAGCTGCGGCAGGTTTAGCTGCCGGGGTATTATTTGCACCCAAAAGAGGAGCCGATACAAGACAGCAGATTGCAGATCGAAGTAACGACTATATCAACGTTTCTAAGAATCGGCTGAACGATATGGTCAATAGTGTCTCCCATTCTTTAGATAACCTAAAGTCCAAAACCATGGGCAAAAAAAAGCATGCCCAGGCAGAAATGAATGGGGATGATAAAATCATCTATTAATTGATACGGGTTATCAATTAATCTGACAACGGTTGTCCTTAAAAAAGACAACCGTTGTTAATTTAATGTACCCTTGTAAATCTGGTTTAGAAGAAAAGTGCTATTTTGTCCAGCCAAACGACCAAACGGACATGAAACGCATTCTTTCTCTATTTTTCGCAGTACTTTTTTATTCCCCGCTGAGTTCCCAGGAACTGGCACCCCCACAGGCCGATTTAAGAATTTATGACATCATCGAAGCGGTTTCGGCCGACCAAATCGAGGCGGATATCCGTACCCTGGCAAGTTTCGGTACCCGCAATACATTTAGTGATACGATTTCACAAACCCGGGGCATAGGGGCGGCGCGCAGGTGGATTAAGGCTGAGTTCGACCAGATCTCCGCCCAGTGCAATGATTGTCTGGAAGTTTTTTATCAGAAAGACCTGGTGACCACCAGTGACGGAAACCGCATCCCCAAGGATGCCTGGGTTGTGAATGTAGTTGCCATACAAAAGGGCACAAAGTATCCCAACAGGTATATAATAATGAGCGGGGATATTGATTCCAGGGCCAGCAATACGATGGATTATACCATAGATGCACCTGGAGCCAATGATAATGCCAGCGGCATGGCGGGTACTATTGAAGCTGCCCGTGTGCTTTCGCAGTATGAGTTTGACAACAGCATCATATACCTTGGACTCTCAGGCGAGGAGCAGGGCCTTTTCGGAGGCCAGGGTTTTGCCACAATGGCAAAGGATCAGGGATGGGAAATCATCGGAGTTCTTAACAATGACATGATTGGAAATATTGAGGGAGTCGACGGGGTGATCGACAACCGCAGTTTCCGGATTTTTTCAGAACCTGTTCCACCCACAGAAACCGAAAGAGAACGTCGTATGAGAAGATTTTACGGCGGGGAAGTGGATGGCATCTCCAGACAGCTGGCCAGGTATATTTACCAAACCACACGGCAGTATATGCCGGAAATGAATCCCATGATGGTATACCGGCTCGACCGTTTTGGCAGAGGAGGGCACCATCGACCCTTTAATGATCTGGGATTTGCGGGAGTGAGAATCATGGAGACGCACGAAAATTACAACAGGCAACATCAGGATATTCGCTCTGAAAACGGAATTGATTACGGGGATGTGGTGGAGCATGTGAATTTTGATTATGCCAGCAAACTGACGGCAGTCAATGCCATCAACCTGGCCCGGCTGGCATGGGCTCCTGCTGCACCAAAGGAGGTAGAAATCGGCGGAATGGTAGCTCCGGCTGCAAAGCTGCGCTGGCAAAAAGTGGAGGATGATCGGGTGGCCGGATATAAGGTTTACTGGAGAGAAACCACCTCCCCTACCTGGGATCATTCCCGATATGTGGGCAATACCGATCAGTTCACCGTAGAAGGATTTGTCATAGACAACTACTTTTTTGGAGTGGCCACCGTAGGAAAGGATGGTCATGAAAGTCCAGTGGTCTTTCCATCTAAAACATTCCGGGAGTGAACGGACGCCTCTCTAAAAAGTCATAGGAATTAGACGATGCCAATCTCTTTGGAGTGCTCAATGGCCTTTTCACTCTCTCTGAAATAACAAGTGGCTACATTCATATCTTCCAGATTTCTCAGCACCTCCACTACTTTAGGCTTCTGCTCTTTGGAGGTCTGGCGGATATAGATCCCCTTTATGTTCAGGGGAAAAACCTTTGCAATACGCTCGTACAGATAAGGGTCCTGTTGGGAATCATCCCCCAATAGGACGTATTTCAGATCGGGGTAAAAGGAAATGATATCTTTAATCTTATGAAACTTGTGGTCATGGCTGCCCCTACCTGTCAATAGGAAATCTCCGATGCCGGTCTTGATTTTCTTGAGTTTTATGATGGCCTTGGGCAGCTCGTGTTTGCGGGCAAACTGAAGAATAAATTCATAGAGGTTCCACTCACTGCTGGACACGTAAAAAAAGGAGTTGAACCCAATATCGCTTTCCTGTCCGGCCCGACTCAGGGCCTGATAGTGTGGGACCACATCATCAAAAATTTTACGGTTGTCCAGATCCTGGGTGAGAATAACATATAATTTTTTAAAGACATTGCTGGTATGCGAAATCAAAAAGGTGTCATCAATGTCGGATATAATACCGAGTTTACTTTTAAAGGGTTTTAAAAGTTCCCCTTGCTCAATAATTCCTTTCCCGTCGATTTCACAGGTCACTGCATATTTGTGCCAGCCGCTTTCCAGGTATTGGGTAAAGGGAATTGCAAACCTGAAGTAGCCATCCTTTAATGTTTTGGTACTGACTTTAATATCCCTAAAATGCAGCTCAACCCTGATGTTACTAATGGGGTCGATGTTGAACATTTTATATACAGAGCGCGCGTGTTTATACCCCCGCTTGTCCACCCTGTACCGGTCAGGAGCCCAGGATCTGAAAACGTGACCAAATACAATGAGTTCCTGATCATTGACATAGCCCCGGTACAATTTTAAATCTAACTTCATAATTTTTTCGCATTCCCATTCAAATTAAAAATTATGGGGCAACAGAAGGAATCCCTCAGCTTAAACTTCAGTTAAAAAAGAATTCAACTATTAAGCAAAAGGCGTTTTTGTTATTTTTAGGGGAAAACAATCAGCCATGTCTGCCAAGCCTTCCGTCCTGGTTATTATCAATCCTATTTCCGGAGGAACCAATAAAAATTCCTTCATCCAGTTAATGGAGGAGGCATACCGGGAGCAACCCGGGGCCCTGCGGATATTCCTCACCGACGGAGAGAATGACAAAGACCGACTGACAGATCTTTTGAATGAATTTAAACCGGAAAGAATATTTGTAGCTGGTGGTGACGGTACTATAAAACTGGTGACCGAAATTACCAAAGGAGCCTATCCTTTGGGCCTTTTTCCCATGGGCTCGGCCAACGGTCTGGCGGAAAATCTCAACCTCCCCCCTACGCTTGATCAACAACTGCAAGTAGCCATGGGCCATAAGTTTCAGCCCATGGATTGTATTGCCATTGACCAGGAGCTTTGCCTTCATATAAGTGATTTGGGACTGAATGCAGAACTCATCCGAAATTATGAAGAAGGAACCCTTCGAGGCAAACTTGGATATTTCATCCAGTCCATTCCCACATTAATTCAAAGTGATTTTCCCTTTTCATTCAAAATCCATTTAAATAACACCACCATCCACCGCAAGGGCATTTTAGTGGCAGTAGCTAATGCCAAAAGGTATGGCACCGGGGCCACCATAAATCCTAAAGCAGAAATCGACGATGGACAATTTGAAGTCCTGATCTTTAAAAAATTCCATATTCCGGAACTGCTACGGACCTTTCAGGAGGGCTATCAGCCGGATTCCACCTTCATCGAGATTTTCCGGACCTCCCAGGTTACCATTGAATGTGAAAAAGCTATTCCATTTCAGATTGATGGAGAATACCGAGGGGAGCGCAATAGCATGTCAGCCTATATCTCGCCGATTCAGCTGCGGATCGCAATTCCATAACTGCGGGCCAGTTATTCCATAACATCTTAATTAACAATTATTTATCTCAACCCCTGAAGTTTAATTAGTAATTTAAATCTTTGAAAGTCTAACCTAAAAAAACAGTTATGGCAGAAATAGGAATTGAGAAAAAAAAGCCGATTTGGCCCTGGATTATTTTGGTGCTGGTTATTCTGGTCATCCTGTATTTCCTCTTCTTTTCTGATGGAGATACTGCTAACGATCGGGATACCATCGACAATCAAGAACAGATAGACCAGCAAAATTATCAGGAGACCGATCAGGACACCGTGAGGTTTGAAAGACGGATGAGCGACACCATTGGCCATCTGCAAGATAAGCAGCAGCCTCGCGCCCCTCATTTACTCTAACTGCCCGCTGTGGTTAAACCAAGAAAGTAACCCGTAAGGCTAAACTGAAATAAAAGCAGAAATCAGAGGCATTCCATGTTCTCTAGTGTTTTCTGAAGCAAATTTAAATTTTGAAATTATGGCAAACGATAAAAGAAACCTGTTTTACCTGCACGAATTATCAGATTATAAAGTGGCGAGCAAGGACCCTGATGTTCGGGGATGGGATGTAAAGGATGCTGATAACAGGGTCATAGGAAAAGTAGACAACCTATTGGTCAATAAAAGAAAAGACAGGGTGGTCTATCTGGATGTGGAAGTAGATGAAACCATCATCGAAGCCAATCACGACCCGTATGGTCGACCTGCCAATGCTGAGGTGCATGAATTCATCAATAAGGATGGAGAAAATCACCTGATCATTCCCATTGGACTGGTGCGATTGAATGAGGACCAGAAATTCGTATATACGGACTCCATTAACCACCAGACCTTTAGTGAAACCAAACGTATGGAAAAAGGTCAGGTGGTGGATCGCCATTACGAAACAGTGGTTATGGATTCTTATGATCGCTTCGGAGATCCGGACCAGAGAAAACGGGAATTAGAACAGGAGAAAAAATT
>JAJUIC010000106.1 GCA_029265595.1 Flavobacteriaceae bacterium | reverse complement strand
TTTTGTATCGCAGCAGATATAGAAACCGGCCAGACGGTAATGCTTGATCATGGTTCCCTTCCGGATGCGGTAGCTGCCAGTGCGGCCATTCCCACTATATTCAGTCCGGTAGAACTGGATGACCGGCTGCTCATCGACGGAGGCGTATTTAACAATTATCCTGTTGAGGAACTGCGCCAGCGCGGAGCCGATATTATCATTGGAGTGGATGTACAGGATACGCTCAGGGGCCGGGATCAGCTCAAATCCGTGGTGGGAATCTTAAGTCAGATTAGCAGCTTCGGCACGCTTCAGGGAATGCAGGATAAGGTGAGTCAGACGGATGTGTATATTGATCCTCCCATCGGACCTTTCTCTGTGATGTCCTTTGATCTGGGTGAGGATATTATAAAAGTGGGAGAAGAGACAGCCCGTAAACAATGGGATGCCCTGACCCGCATAGCAGCTATGCAAAATGGCACTCCCCCGGTTCGCAAACCGGTGCCGCAAACGGATTCTCTACAAATTCGGGAAATAAGGGTGCCAGCGGAAAGTACCTATCCAAAAGATTATATTCTGGGAAGGCTTCTGCTGGAAGTACCCGGAAAGGTGACTTATGATGATATTGCCTTTGGAATCAACAACCTTTCGGCTACCGGAAACTTTGGAAGAATTACCTACGAGCTGTCCGGCCCCGAAGAAGGGTATATTTTGAATTTAAATCTAGAAGAGGATCCGTATCGGTCCTTTCTGAGAATGGGGGTGCATTATGACAACCTCTATAAAAGTGGAGGGCTGGTGAACTTCACCCGTAAAGGCTTGCTCTTTGTCAATGACGCGGTGTATTTCGATGTGGTTGTGGGGGATAAATTCAGGTATCATCTGGATTATATCTGGGATGTCAGTTACTACTGGAGCCTGGGTCTTCGTTCCCGGTATAACGAGTTTGATAAAAACGTTGGGGTGTGGTTCGCTGAGGATCAACTTGGAGTGAATAACCTGGATGTCAATACGGTGTCGCTGGAGTATCGGGATCTGACCAACCAGATTTTTATGGAACGGTTGTTTCAGAAGAAATTTGCGATTCGTTTGGGGGGAGAGCATAAATACCTGCACCTGTTATCGGAAACCCTCGGGGACGGGGAACCGGTGGGTCGTGGTTCGGCGGTGGATTTTGATAAAACAAGCTACTTCAGTGGTTTCGGCCGCATCAAATTTGACACCTTTGACAATCGCTATTTTCCCCGGCAGGGAGCTTATATGGAAGGTACTTTTAATTTTTACCTTTTTGATTCCCACAGCGTCTCAGACTTTACGCAGTTTTCAATTGGAAAGGCTCGTCTGGGTTATGCTCACCCGTTTTTTTCAAGAGTCAGTGCGCGCATCTGGGCAGAAGCTGGAATTCGGATTGGGAGGAATGACAATAGCAGCTTTGATTTTCTGCTGGGAGGTTATGGCAATGACCTGATCAACAATATGGTTCCATTGTATGGATATGGGTTCCTCAGTATTGCGGGTGATAGTTTTGCAAAAGGTCTGGTAGAAATAGATTATGAGTTTCTGCCAAAAAACCATTTAGTTCTAAGTGCCAATACAGCCTTTGTGGCGGATGATATTTTTAAGGAACTGGATCCTTTTTCCGCTCCCAGTTTCTCGGGTTATGCCCTGGGCTATGGTCTGGAAACATTTGTGGGTCCTATTCAGTTAACCTATTCGTATTCCCCCAATACCAAAAGCAGTCAGTGGTATTTTAATCTTGGATACTGGTTTTAACTTTTTCATTAGTCGTGCGGTAAGGTAATTGTGGAAAATTTGTATCTTCAACCTTCTCCAATTGGACAAGGGTTGCGTATATTTACGCAAACGATTTAGTAAAAAGGGGACAGATGCCACTATACCATCATTTAGGAAGAATACCCAAAAAGCGCCATACGGTGTTTAAGAAACCCGATGGAAGTCTTTACTACGAGCAGTTGTTCGGAACCATAGGCTTTGACGGAATGTATTCCAATCTTTATCACCAGCACCGCCCGACACAGGTTCGGGAAATTAAAGGGTCTTATGATGTGCGGCCTAAAATTGCTGTGGATAATAACCTGCAGTCCTATCGATTACGGGGCTTTCAGATTAAGCCCGAGCCGGATTACCTCAAAAGTCGCAAGACCGTACTGACCAATCAGGATGTGGACCTTGTTCTGGCAGCACCTCAGGAGTCCACCAGTGAATATTTTTACAAAAATGCGGATTCTGATGAACTGCTGTTTGTTCACAAAGGCAGCGGAGTGCTGCGCACCCACCTGGGAAATCTGGATTTCAAATACGGCGATTACCTGCTGATACCACGGGGAACCATATACAAAATTGATTTTGATGATGAAGTGAATCGTCTGCTGATTGTGGAGTCCCGTCGGCCGATTTATACTCCCAAGCGCTACCGCAACCACTTCGGACAACTATTGGAGCATGCGCCTTTTTGCGAGCGGGATATCAGAAAACCACATGAACTCGAAACCTATGATGAGGAAGGAGACTTTCTTATAAAAATAAAAAAGCAGGGCTCCATCTTCGACATGGTATATGCCACACATCCTTTTGATGTTGTGGGCTATGACGGCTACAATTACCCTTATGCTTTTTCCATACACGACTTTGAACCCATTACCGGTCGGATTCATCAGCCACCACCTGTGCATCAAACATTTGAAACGGATGCTTTTGTAGTTTGTTCTTTCTGCCCCCGGTTGTATGATTATCACCCGGAGAGTATTCCGGCACCTTATAGTCACAGTAATATTGACAGTGATGAAGTGCTGTATTATGTGGATGGCGATTTTATGAGCCGAAATGATATCGAGGCCGGTCATATTTCCCTTCATCCCGCTGGAATTCCACATGGTCCCCATCCAGGCGCAGTGGAGAGAAGTATAGGTCAGACCAAAACAGATGAACTGGCAGTAATGGTGGATACCTTCCGGCCATTGAAACTGACAGAAGAAGCAATGGAAATTGCGGATCAAACTTATTATCAATCATGGCTGGAGAAGGAATGATAAAGGAGCGCATCCAAAGGTGTGATCACAAAAAGGAGGATCTGTACCCACATGCACGGGCCATGTGGTAAGAGCAAGTCACCTGCTTGTTAGTTTCGCCGATATCATGTCGGAATCCTTTCATTTTTTCTGATAAACCAAATTGTAAAAAAGTCATGTCAACACAAAAAACAGCAACAATAGAAAAAACGGTACCGGGTGCAGAAGATTTTCTTCCAATACTCGGAACAGATTTTGTCGAACTCTATGTAGGAAATGCCAAACAGGCTGCCTATTACTACCAGCAGGCCTGGGGTTTTCAACCGGTTGCCTATGCTGGACTGGAGACAGGAAGAAAAGACAGTGCTTCCTATGTGCTACAGCAAGGAAAAATCAGGTTGGTGCTCACCTCTCCCTTGCAGGAGGGCGGGGATATTAACCGGCACATCAATAAGCACGGAGATGGCGTAAAGGTCGTGGCTCTTTGGGTAGAGGATGCTCGAAAAAGTTATGAAGAGACCACCAAAAGAGGTGCAAAATCCTATATGGAGCCCTATGAAATGGAGGATGAGCACGGGCATGTCGTTCTATCCGGAATTCATACCTACGGGGAAACCGTTCATGTTTTTGTAGAACGCAAAAACTACAATGGCGCCTTTTTACCGGGGTACAGAGAGTACAAACCTACTTTCTCGGTGGATACCGTCGGACTGAAGTACATTGACCACATGGTGGGAAATGTGGGATGGAATGAAATGAACAAATGGTGTGAGTTTTATGCCAAAGTCATGGGCTTTGCTCAAATGGTTTCTTTCGACGACAAGGATATCTCTACCGAATACAGTGCCTTGATGAGTAAGGTGATGAGTAACGGGAACGGCAGGATCAAGTTTCCGATCAACGAGCCGGCTGAAGGGAAAAAGAAATCTCAGATAGAGGAGTATATCGAGTTTTATAATGGGGCAGGAGTGCAACACATTGCTGTTGCTACTGATAACATCATAGAAACCGTCAGCACCCTCAAAAGCAGAGGTGTGGAATTTTTGAGTGTGCCGGCTGTATATTACGATGATGTACTGGATCGGGTTGGGCAAATTGATGAGGACTTGGAGCCGCTTAGGGATTTAGGTATTTTAATTGATCGGGATGATGAGGGGTATCTGTTACAGATTTTCACTAAGCCTGTACTGGACCGTCCGACCATGTTCTTTGAAATCATCCAGCGAAAAGGAGCACAATCCTTTGGAAAAGGAAACTTCAAAGCCCTGTTTGAGGCCATTGAGCGAGAACAGGAATTAAGAGGTACGTTATAAAAACAATAAACAGCTAAATAACTTAGAAATAAAAGATTAACGCAGCTGAAAGTAATGGAATGTAAGTGTTAAAGCTTCCTTAAAGCTTGGTTGTAAAGGGCTTTATTTAGACATTTGCACCGCAATTCTGGAGTGGTTACCAAGGTTGTAGATTTAATTTTTTTCATAATTTAAGTTTTAGTTGGTTAATAAGATAAAAAGCCTTGTCCGTTTGGATGAGGCTTTTTTGATATGCTGGTTTTTGATGCTTCGCAACCTGGGTTTTCTGTCATTTGGTTGTATGGTTGCCTTTTAGGTGTTTTTTTAATTTCTCCTTGTTTTACTTGCTGCGCCTTATAGGGAATAATACATTTGGAATGGAAATTGTTTTAAATGACATTCTTAAACATTAATGCCTCAAACAATGAAAAAAGTATTTACCCTGGTTTTGATACTCTGCGGCCTGGTGGTGCAGGGACAAACACATCAAGCTTTCGAGGCCGGGGAATGGTTTCGTTTCAGAATCCACTATGGCATTTTTAATGCTTCCTATGCTACTCTGGAAGTTCAGGAAGATCAGTTGAGAGGAAAACCGGTGTACCATGTAGTTGGTAAAGGGAAATCCACCGGTCTGCTTCATTTGTTCTTTAAAGTGGATGACAATTATGAAACTTATATTGATAAGCAGACGGGTGCCCCTTATAAATTTATTCGGCAAATCGATGAAGGTGGCTACACAAAGGATTTGGAGATCGATTTTAATCACCAGAACAACACCGCCTTTGTGCATGACAAAAAACACAACACGAAAAAAACCTATCAGGTAGAGGACAACGTACACGATATGTTATCTGCTTTTTACTACCTTCGCAATACCCTGGATTTCGAGAATATAAAAGAAGGAGATATGTATTCCTTGAATATGTTCTTTGATGATGAGAATTACGAGTTTCAACTTAAGTTCCTGGGAAGAGAAGTGGTGAAGACCAAAATGGGTAAAATTGCCACTATGAAGTTCAGACCATACGTGATGGCGGGCCGGGTATTTGAAGAAAAAGAAAGTCTTACGTTCTGGGTCAGTGATGATGCCAATAGAATGCCTGTCAAAATCAAGGCGGACTTGCTGGTGGGCTCGCTGGATGCCAGTTTGGATGCCTTTAAAGGATTAAAACACCCCTTGAAAATTATAATGGATTAATCATGGGAAATACCAAATCGGAAGTGGAAGAAAAGATTCGCCAGCTGGAAGAGAAGTTTCGGCTTTCAGGGCAGGATTTGGGTTCCTATCTGGATGGGTTACTCTATAGCCGGTACCTGACCTACTGGGACTACATCGAACTGGACACCTTACTGAGCCTTCAGAAAACGCGGACTCATTTTCCTGATGAAAAAATTTTCATCAGCTACCACCAGATAACCGAACTGTATTTTAAACTCATTCTTCACGAGCTGGAGCAGGTCTTCGAGAAGGAGGATCCGGATGCTGACTTTCTGGTGGAAAAACTCAACAGAGTCTCGAGGTATTTTCGAATTTTAACAGAATCTTTTGATGTGATGATCCGCGGGATGGACCGGGATCAGTTTTTGCGTTTCCGCATGTCGCTCCTGCCAGCCAGTGGTTTTCAGTCGGCCCAGTACCGCATGATTGAATTTTTTTGCACCCCTGTTGAAAATTTAATTCACAATTCTGTAAGGGATCGCCTCAGAAGCGACAACACCCCTGAATCGCTCTATGAGCTCATCTATTGGAAACGAGGTGCAACGGATCAGGTCACAGGAGAAAAGACACTGACCCTAAAGCAGTTCGAAGAAAAGTATTCGCATGATTTTTTGGAATTGGCCAATAAACTACGCCACCGAACGTTATACGACAAATATCTGTCCCTGCCGGCGCACCAGCGGGAGGATCAGGTATTGCGGGACGCAATGAGACATTTGGATGTGACCATAAACGTTAACTGGTCCTTAATTCATATAGGAGCGGCACAGCGCTATCTGATGAAAAAGAAAGGCGTTATTGCGGCTACTGGCGGTACGAACTGGGAGGAATTTCTTCCACCGAGTTTTCAGCGTATATTATTTTTCCCCGACTTGTGGAATGAGCAGGAAAAGAAGCACTGGGGAAAACAATGGGTGGATCAAATGTTCAATAATAAACCTGAATCTGAAATTGAAAAGAATTAGTTATCTACTATTGGTGGCAATGGCTTTGGTCAGTTGTTCTGATGCGCAGCGGGAGAAGGATGTGGATGTAGCAGAGAATATGGAAGAAGCTGCTCCGGTTATCCCCGAAGAGATAAAAGAGTACGGCATGGTCCTCAATGATTATGAAATTGTGAGGGACACGGTACGCTCCGGGGACAGCTTTGGTAATATTCTACAGCAGCACGGAGTGGGTCCGGGCACTGTCTACCAGCTGGTAGAGGCCGTAAAGGACACCTTCAATCCCAGACGGATTGTGATAGGTAAACCTTAC
>JAJUIC010000085.1 GCA_029265595.1 Flavobacteriaceae bacterium | reverse complement strand
ATTTTCGGTAAGTGCCTCAACGGCTTTATCGATTCCTCTTTTAAGGTCCATGGGGTTGGCTCCTGCTGCTACGTTTTTCAGTCCTTCTTTTACGATGGCCTGTGCAAGAACAGTTGCAGTAGTAGTTCCATCTCCTGCGATGTCATTGGTTTTAGAAGCTACTTCTTTTACCATCTGAGCTCCCATGTTCTCCAGAGCATCTTCCAGCTCAATCTCTTTGGCAACCGTAACACCATCTTTGGTTACTGTAGGTGCCCCAAAAGATTTGCTGATGATTACGTTTCGGCCCTTTGGACCCAATGTTACTTTAACTGCATTCGCGAGCGCATCTACACCACGCTTAATCCCGTCACGGGCCTCAATGTCAAATTTTATTTCTTTTGCCATTTGTGTTTAATTTTTTTAAAGCTCCCGGGGGAGCATCCTTAATTGTGGTTAATAATAACTTTTCAGGAATGACCGCCTGTATGCTATTTCAAGCGGTCCGATAGGAGGTGTTATACAATTGCTAGAATGTCATCCTCTCTCATCATCAGGTAATCGGTGCCTTCCAGTTTCAGTTCGGTACCGGAATATTTACCATAAAGCACGGTGTCACCTACCTTTACGGTCATTTCATGATCTTTTTTCCCGGCGCCCACTGCTACTACTTTTCCTTTTTGTGGTTTTTCTTTGGCCGTTTCAGGAATGTAGATTCCAGATGCAGTTTGTGTTTCAGCTGCGACAGGCTCCACAAGTACTCTGTCTGAAAGAGGTTTGATGTTTAGTGCCATTTGACAAATGTATTTAGTTAATATATTGTTTTTGATTCTGAATACCCTTTATGACGAAAATTGTGCCACTTGAAAAAGCCTGCCAACCGAGCAAAAAAAAATGCCAGCTTGTCATAAACTGGCATTTTTAAAGGTCTTATTGCAACTTCCTATTGTCCGGAATTGTCCTGAGTCTCGGGGGGAAGAATCGGAGCAGGAATATTGGTCTCCACTTCCTCACCATCCAGGAATCGGGAGTCAGTGCTTCCGGGCCCATCTAAAATGGTGATGTTACTCAGTAGGATTAATACCAGTAACAAGGTCGCCAGAGCCCATGTACTCTTATCAAGGAAATCCGATGTTTTTTGCACTCCTCCCACCTGGGCGCCTCCTCCACCAAAAGAAGAAGAAAGGCCTCCTCCCTTGGGGTTCTGTACCATGATGACAATCACCAGTAGGAATGCTACGATGATAATGAGGGCTAAAAAGATGGTGAACGTGCTCATTTGCTAACTGTTATGTTCTTGTAATTTCTTTATTGCTTGAATTTGGTCTGCAAAGAAACCACTTTTTTCGGGATTTTTCAAAATTAAAATTTTGTACGCCTGGATGGCTTTTTTGTAGTTTTTTTGTTCCAGATACACCCTTGCGAGGGTTTCTGTCATCAGAGCTTCGGGTTCTGGCTGGGTTTCTGCCAGGTTGGCCTTGGCAGCCGTTTTACTGGGTATGATCCGCGGATTTTTGGAGATGAACTTTTCAATCAGTTCAAATTTTCGCTCTTTGGACTGATCCGCTTTTTTATCTTCATCCCGGTCTATGGGACGGGCTTTGGTCAGTTTCAGCCATTCGGAAAAAGAGTGGCTCTCATTCTTCTCAAAGGAAAGGGGCTGCCCGATTCCCAGTTCCCTGGCAGGATCCGGAGCCTTTTTCTTATCGGTTTTGACTTGATCTTCTGACGCAGACCCATCCCTGGCATCGGGCAGTGATTCCTCTGGCGAGACCCGATCTTTGGGAGATTCGGTCTCCCCGGTAAGACCTCTGGAATCCTCACTTTTATCCTGCTCCCGATCTTCTGATGGGTCCGGTTGCTCCACCGGCTTTTGAGAAGAGGGTGAGAAAAGTTCCGGGTCAAAGACGGCCCTGGATTCCTGCAACTTCATTCGAAGCGCCTCATCCAGGCTCAGGGCTTCTGTAGCAGCCGGATGCTCTTGCTGAGCTTCCTGCTCCGATTCCCTGAAGCGTTTGTTGATCAGCTGCGCAATGGAGTTCTGGTTGAATTCCGCAGAACTGATATAATCAAAAAGGACGGCGCGATCTGTGGTGTGGGCTGCGGTAACTTTTAATTCCTTATTGTAATGTAAGCTATTCTGATCTTTTAAACCCTTCAGCAGTAAAGCCCGACCGGCCTGAAAATAAGGATACTCCTGTATTACCTGCCTAAGGGCAGTGACCTGCTCCCGAGTAATCTTTGCAGGCTGCTGTAGTAATACTATGAGTTCCTTTTGCTTCATTACCAGTTTGTGAGTGAGGCATTAAAAATATCCTGGGTGATTCTGGTGAAAATTTCATCCAGGGCAGAGGCTAACTGAGCCCCCATAAGCTGGGCTCCGGCCGGATAATCATAATAATGCGCAAAACGCCGGTCAAAATCTTTGTCCGGATCCAGATTGTTGTAGAATCGCACCTGTACCACCACCGTCAGTCTGTTCTGGGCCGCTGTACTTTCCGCTGTGGCCGACATCGGGGAGATATAGTAATCTATGATTTCTCCTTCATAAATCAAATCTCCATTGGAATTGGTAAGACCCAGACTGGTCTGACTCTGAATCAAATCCTGCAATTCCAGCGTGAAGGTACGGTCAATTCCCGGCTCCACAATAGCCGAGGTGTTCCTGAATTGATTGACCTGAAAGGTTTGTGCATTCCCTATATCGGCTCCGGAGAAGGAATAAATACCGCAAGACTGGAGCGTGAACAGGGCCAGTACCCCTAAATAATGTGTCAGATTCTTCATAAAAATTCCCGTGCAGGATTATAAATCGTATTGTTTGATTTTTCGGTACAAGGTACGTTCACTAATGCCCAGTTCCTGAGCTGCCGCTTTGCGCTTGCCATTGTGGCGCTCCAGAGACTTCTTTATGAGTTCCAGCTCTTTGTCCTGTAGGGAGAGGGTTTCCTCTTCCTGAACATCTTCGGCGAAAAAATATTCATCCTGTTCCGGTGTCCGACTTTTTTCCGGGATCTGAAGCACTTCTAGCTTCTCATCCGGAATATCCTCCGGCAGGATATCTTCCTGGGAAGTGCCGTATATTTTTTCTATAAGCCCCTCGTTTTCCTTCTGAACCTTTTTGTTGTTGCCATTCTGCATCAGCTCGAGGGTGAGTTTCTTCAGGTCATTGATGTCGTTTTTCATGTCGAAAAGAACCTTGTACAGGATCTCTCTTTCATTGCTGAAATCACTCTCGCTTTTTTTGGAAGGAATGACTGCCGGTAAATTGTCTCCGAATCCCGGGAGGTAATCCTTCAGGCGTTTGGCACCGATGGAACGCTCTTTTTCCAGTACGGAAAGCTGTTCAGCAATATTCCTGAGCTGCCTCACATTTCCGTTCCAGGGATATTTCTGCAGCAGCTCCACTGCGTCGTCTTCAAGACGGATGGTCGGCATTTTATATTTTAACGCGAAATCAGAGGCGAACTTGCGAAAGAGCAGGTGAATGTCTTCTTTGCGGTCGCGCAGCGCCGGTAAGAAAATCTCCACGGTACTTAACCGGTAATACAAATCCTCTCGAAATTTTCCTTTTTTTATCGCCTGATGCATATTGACATTCGTCGCAGCTACGATTCGCACGTTGGTCTTTTGAACCTGGGAGGATCCTACCTTAATAAACTCTCCGTTTTCAAGAACCCGCAACAGGCGAACCTGTGTGGTCAGGGGGAGCTCTCCGACTTCATCCAAAAAGATGGTTCCTCCATCAGCCACTTCGAAATAACCACTTCGGGTCTGAGTGGCTCCGGTAAAGGCCCCTTTCTCATGTCCGAAAAGTTCACTGTCAATGGTTCCTTCAGGAATGGCTCCGCAGTTAACGGCAATAAACTTTCCGTGCTTGCGGTGCGACAGCGAATGGATGATGTGGGGAATGCTCTCCTTCCCCACCCCGCTCTCTCCCGTAACAAGTACGGAAATATCTGTAGGGGCTACCTGTATGGCCTTTTCAATGGCCCGGTTGAGCTTGGGGTCATTCCCCAGTATTTCAAAACGTTGTTTAACAGCTTGTATTGATTCCATAAATGGGTGTCTAAGGAGTTGGTTCTCTTTTGAGGAAGGTCATGAATCCACAAAAGACAATTAGTTGTTCTGGCTGTATCCCACCGCTTCTCCCAAAAGCGTGGCGCTGGTACAATCGTCAATCCTGACATTTACAAAATCTCCTACTTTATAGTGCTCTTTGGGGAAGACTGCCACCGTGTTTTGGGAAGTCCTTCCACTCCAGTGGGCGTCCGATTTTTTGGATTCCTTTTCAATGAGCACCTCTACCGTCTGGTTGAGAAATTGTCGGGTTCTGTAGTGACTGTGCTGTTGTTGCAGGTCAACAATTTCCATCAGACGCCTTTTTTTCACCTCCTGAGGTACATCGTCCTGAAGTTTGCGGGCAGCCATGGTTCCGGGTCTTTCCGAATAGGCGAACATAAAGCCAAAATCATACTTCACGTACTCCATCAGAGATAAGGTGTCCTGATGATCCTCTTCCGTTTCTGTAGGGAAGCCGGTGATCATGTCCTGAGAAATGGCACACTCCGGGATAATGCGGCGGATATTGTCAATCAGCTCGAAATACTCTTCCCGGGTGTGTTGGCGGTTCATGGCCTTGAGGATGCGGTTGCTGCCACTTTGCACAGGCAGGTGAATGTATTTACAGATGTTGCGATGCTTGCTCATCACCTGGATCACATCCAGGGTCATGTCCTGTGGATTGGAAGTGGAGAAGCGAATCCGCATTTTTGGTTGTGCTTTGGCAACCATGTCCAGCAGTCCCGCGAAATTAATCGCAGTGGCTTTCTGCATTTCGGTGGCATGTTTGAAATCCTTTTTCAATCCTCCGCCATACCACAAATAGCTGTCTACGTTTTGCCCCAGCAGGGTGATTTCCTTATAACCCTTTGCTGCCAAATCATTTACTTCCTGTATGATGCTCTGGGGATCGCGGCTGCGTTCTCTTCCGCGGGTAAAGGGAACCACGCAGAATGTACACATATTGTCACAACCGCGGGTAATGGATACAAAAGCGGAAACTCCATTGCTCTGAAGGCGTACGGGAGAAATATCCCCATAGGTCTCGTCTTTGGAAAGGATCACGTTAATGGCCTCTCGACCGGATTCCACTTCGCTCAGCAGATTGGGAAGATCCTTATAGGCATCCGGACCGACTACCAGATCCACGATTTTTTCCTCCTCCAGAAATTTGCTTTTCAGGCGTTCGGCCATACATCCAAGTACCCCTACTTTCATCTTGGGGTTGGAGCGCTTTACCGCGTTGTACTTCTCCAGGCGTTTGCGAACAGTTTGTTCTGCTTTTTCCCGGATGGAGCAGGTGTTTATCAGAACCAGATCTGCTTCCTCCAGTTCCTGGGTGGTATTGTACCCTTCTTTGGCTAAAATGGAGGCCACGATTTCACTGTCGCTGAAATTCATCTGGCAGCCGTAACTCTCGATCAGCAGCTTTTTATTGTTGCCTAACCTGGGGGCTGTGGTAAGGGTATTACCTTGTTTATTATCGTCTATTATTTTCTCCATGATTTGCTGATTTACCGGTGGGTAAAGGATTTGCAAAGATAGCAGAATCATTGGGATATGACAAAGTGACAGCACCAAAATAACAACAAAAAATGGAGGCCGGAGGGAGCCGGGTGTGAAGTGGGGAAACACCGAAGCTTTAGCCTGTTGTAACCAAAGTTTTACAAAATTATTCTGGGGACAGGTTGTTATTTTTCCGTCAAAAGCCTTGCGGGAGGGATGGGGGGATCTTCGGTGTAAACCTTTTACACCAAGCAATTTGCAGATGCATATAGTTTGCGCGGCCGTTATGAAAAAACGTTAAGCTATTTGAAAAGAGGTTCATTAATCTAAAAGAAAAGAGCATATTTAAAAATTCATATACTTTTGCAAAACAAAAATTTTGCGAATTATGGCGAAGAATTTAGTGATAGTAGAGTCTCCTGCAAAGGCCAAAACAATTGAGAAATTTCTTGGAAGTGACTTCAAGGTTGCCTCCAGTTTTGGTCATATTGCGGATCTGCCTACAAAAGAACTTGGGGTAGATACCGAAGGGGATTTTACTCCTAAATATATAGTCTCGAAAGAGAAGAAGGAAGTGGTGAAAAAACTGCGGGATCTGGCAACAAAAGCGGATACCGTGTGGCTGGCAAGTGATGAGGACCGGGAGGGAGAGGCGATCGCCTGGCATTTGGCTGAAGAACTGAAACTGGATACCGATAAAACCAAACGAATCGTTTTTCATGAAATTACCAAAACGGCCATACGCCATGCCATTGAAAATCCCAGGTCCATCAATTACCATCTGGTGGATGCGCAACAAGCGCGTCGGGTCCTGGATCGCCTGGTAGGTTACGAACTTTCTCCGGTGTTGTGGAGAAAGGTCAAAGGAGGTTTGTCTGCAGGTAGAGTGCAATCTGTCGCCGTTCGGCTGATTGTGGAACGGGAACGGGAAATCACTTCCTTTAAAGCGGAGCCTTCCTTTAGGATCGACGCTGAATTCTCCAATGAAGAAGGAAAGCTCTTTAAGGCAAAACTCCCGAAGAATTTCAGTACCCAGACCGAGGCAGAGCAATTTTTGTCTCAGAATATGGGCGCGGCTTACCATGTGGCTGAACTAGCCACCAAGCCTGCCAAGAAATCACCGGCTCCCCCATTTACCACGTCCACCCTGCAGCAGGAGGCTTCCCGAAAACTTTATTTTTCGGTCGGCAGGACCATGACCCTGGCACAACGTCTTTACGAAGCGGGTCATATTACTTATATGAGAACCGATAGTGTCAACCTATCGGATGATGCCAGAAAGGGGGCTAAAGAAGAAATCTACAAGAACTACGGAGAGCACTATTCCACCTCCCGGCAGTTCAGGGGGAAAACCAAGGGAGCTCAGGAAGCTCACGAAGCCATTCGACCCACAAACTTTGCCGTTCAGAATATCAGTGCGGATCGGGATCAGCAGCGCCTGTATGAACTGATCTGGAAACGAGCTATTGCCTCTCAGATGAGTGATGCCCAGCTGGAACGCACGCAGGTGAAGATTGCGGCAGATAAACATGATAAACTATTCACTGCCAGCGGAGAGGTCCTGAAGTTTGATGGATTTTTAAAGGTTTACCTGGAGGGGCATGATGAAGAGGATGAAGAGCAGGAAGGAATGCTGCCGGCCCTGCGGGAAAATGAGCAGTTAAAGAACCAGTACATTACGGCTACCCAGCGGTTTACCCGTCCACCTTACCGTTATACTGAGGCGTCACTGGTTAAAAAACTCGAAGAGCTTGGGATCGGAAGACCTTCTACCTATGCCCCTACTATCTCTACCATTCAAAACCGCAATTACATCGAAAAAGGATCTGTTGAAGGTGTAGAGCGGGATTACGTTCAGTTGAAACTGGCCGGAGCCAAACTCTCTGAAGTGAAACTAACAGAGGTGGTGGGAAGTGATAAAGGGAAACTGGTGCCAACGGCAGTGGGAATGGTGGTGAATGATTTTTTGGTGAACCACTTCCCCAATATCGTTGATTATAATTTCACGGCAAATGTAGAAGAGCGGTTTGACAAAATTGCGGAGGGGGATGAGCAGTGGACGGATGTGCTGAAGGATTTTTACGATGATTTCCACCCCCAGGTGGAACATGTGGCGGCCACTGCTGAACGTGAGGTCGGTGAGCGGGTGCTTGGGAAAGATCCCAAATCCGGTAAACCGGTGAGTGTTCGCCTGGGGCGATTCGGACCAATGGTTCAAATGGGTAGTGTGGAGGATGAAGAAAAACCCAAGTTTGCCAGTCTGGCCCCGGGACAAACCTTAGAAAACATCACCTTTGAAGAAGCCATGGAGCTTTTTCAGCTCCCGAGAGAGCTTGGTCAGTATGAAGATGAGAAAGTGGAGGTGAACCACGGTCGGTTTGGCCCTTATGTCAAATATGGAAAGAAGTATGTCTCTTTGGATAAAGGCGAAGATCCTTTGGATGTGACCATGGAGCGCGCCCTGGAGCTGATCAGGGAAAAAGAAAAGGCCGATGCACCCATTTACCATTATAAAGGTAATCCGGTACAAAAGGGCGTGGGCCGGTTTGGTCCTTACCTCAAATGGGATGGAATGTTTATTAATGTGAATAAGAAGTATGATTTTGATAACCTCTCCGACACGGATATTGAGACGCTGATTGAGGATAAGTTAAGAAAGGAGCGGGAGAAAGTGATCCACCACTGGGAAGAAGAGGGCATACGAGTTGAAAAAGCACGATGGGGCAGGTCAAATGTCATAAAAGGAAAGACGAAGGTAGAGCTTCCAAAAACGGTGGATGCTACCAAATTGACCCTGGAGCAGGTCAAAGATATCCTGGAAAAAAAGGCACCTAAAAAGAAAACCACGCGCAAACGTGCAACGGGTGCTAAAAAAACTAAATCGACCAAAAAATAAGTTCGATGGATCTAGATTTCTTAACTCCTGTAAGTGAGTCCCTCCTGGAGGGAACCGAGGAACTCGGTAACTGCCTGGGGCAACAGATGGAAATTCATTTGCCGGGGAAGCTGCCGGATTTGGATGGGGTGAAGGTGGCCTTTTTTGGAGTACTGGAAGATCGCCTGGATGTCAGAGGGCCCCGGGAACCTTTTAATTTTTCAGCCATTCGGTATCAACTATACCGGCTCTACCCCGGAAACTGGGATCTGAAACT
>JAJUIC010000094.1 GCA_029265595.1 Flavobacteriaceae bacterium | reverse complement strand
TAATTCCGCTGGCATGGAATTACTAGCCGGATGCCCAAATTCAAGGATAGCTACTCCCTCTTCAATTTTAGTATATAGACTCCCATTTTCTCTCGACGTTGTCATAACCATGCGTGTTTCTTCCAAAGTTACATATAAAGAATGCGAAAAACTACCGAATTTTAAGTTAATAATTGATCCTACCAGGAGAGTAAGTACTTCCTTCTGAACTGAATGACCAGGGCACCGGCCCGAATCAACATCCAGACAAAAAAGGCTATCCAGATCGCGTGAAGCCCCATACCCAAATAATCCCCAACCCACAGCGCAGGGGTAAACCCAAGAAAGGTAGCCCAAAGAAGTACATTTCGAAGATATTTAGCTTCACCCAGTCCTTTAAAGATCCCATCAAACATGAAAGCAATGGCATTGACCGGCTGCATCAGCAAAACGATCCAGAACACGGAGGAGAATAAAGCCAGAACAGCCGGTTCCTTATTAAATATCAAGCCTATTTCATCGTAAAACATCACACATACACCCACCAGCAAAAGGGCTATGACAATGGCATATTTACTGATATCCAGACTAAGCCTCCAAAGGCGCTTATAATCTTTGGCTCCCAGCAACCTTCCCGAAATAGCATTTCCGGCACTGGCATATCCATCAACAAAAAACGAAAAAAACAACCAGATATTCATCAGGATGCTCTGAGCAGCAATATAATTTCTCCCGTAATCAGTAGCATAGGCATTGGCCAGGTAGATCGCGAAATTCAGGGCGGTGGTTCGCACCACCAGATTGGCACTCATTAAAAGAAGCCCTCGCATCTGCGGGTTGATTCGCTTACTGAGCTTGAGGTGGAATGGAGTTTTCTTATAGAAATAATAAAGGGCCATCCCCAACATCACGGCCTGTGAAATTAAACTGGCATAAGCCGCCCCCTGTATGTGCATGGCAGGAATCCAGCCCTCTATTCCATAGACCAGCATAAAATCCAGTACTACATTTAAAAAAGCTCCGGTCAGGCTGCACTTCATAGCCCACAGGGTGTTCTGCAACCCCCGGAACACCCCGAAAATCGCGAAAGTCACAAGTGTAAGAGGATAACCCAGGGCTCGTATCCGGTAATAATCCTGCGCATACTCCAGAATAAGGCCTTCTGCATTATACAGACTAAATATAGTCTCAGCAAAATAGGCGGTTACAAAGTAGATAACAAAACTCAGTACAAAATTAAAGGCGATAGCTTGTGGCACTAAGGTCTTCACTGCATGAAGCCTTCCCGCTCCAAAATGTTGGGAGACCAGTGCTGAAATGGCCGTTTTCATTTGGGCCACAATCCAGATAATTGCGGAAAGAAAAGACCCCACAATACCAACAGCGGCCAGGGCCTCTACCGAATGCTCCTTTACATTTCCGATGACCGCAATATCCGTCAAGGAAATGAGCGGTTCCGCTATACCGGCAATGATGGCCGGAACCGCAATGCGATTGATTTCCCTGAACCCGACCTTCTCACTCACTTCAGCAGTTTTTCATAACAGAAGAAAGGAAAGGAACTTTTATCGGGAAAGAAAATTTCTCCCAGTCGCCTGTAACCTCGAGCTTCATAGAATTTCTGATTGCGTTTGTTCTGACTAAAGGTATCGAGCCGAATGGAATCCATTTGCTCAGATTGAGCCTTCTGCTCCGCAAAATCCATCAGTTGGCGCCCTCCTCCCTGACCCCATGTGGATGGTAAGGTTGCCAGGCGGTGCACATACAGGTTTTTACCATCAGGTATCAGCCAGTCTATAGGCTCATAAACCTCATCCTTTTCTGAGGTCAACACCACAATACCGGCAATGGTATCCCGCTCTTCCAGAACGAATAACTCCTGCCTTTCCAAATCCTCCTGTAGGCGCTCCCGGGAAGGATAATGCTCATTCCACTGAAATATCCCCCGCTTTTGAAGAGCCACAGCACAGGCCTCGGTAAGCAACTTAATCTGCTCCAGGTCTTCGATCCTTCCCAATCGTATCATAGCACACATTTAAGAGCACAAAATTAATTTTTACCAGATTTAAAAGAAACTCTTTCCCTATTGAAATAAAATTGATATTTTTGCCTCGTTGCAATTCAGCAGCACATTGGGGAATTAGCTCAGCTGGCTAGAGCGTTTGGCTGGCAGCCAAAAGGTCATCGGTTCGACTCCGATATTCTCCACCAAAAGCCTCACAGTACTTGTTGAGGCTTTTTTTTGTACTTATTCCTGACCGCTTAAATCTTATCTGATTTTTCCCTGTGGACGAACTGTGTTACCCTGGAAATAATTTGCTGATATGCCGCAGGCATTTGTGAAGACTCCCAGGGATGGGAGGCCTCAAAAACATGGTTGCTGTTTTCCAGAATCAGCATTTCCGCCTGGGGATTCCAGCGCTTTAAGTCATACGCATTACTGATATCGACGGTTTCATCCTGAGTACCGTGAATGATTAACATCGGAATTTTCAGTTTTTGTACCACCTTCCTAATGGTAAAGCGGTCCTCGTTCTGGGTAAAATCCTCGTAAAAACTGTACAGGTATGGCATCTTTTGTTTGGTGCGCGCGTTCTCCACATAGCCCACTCCATGCTCCTTCCATGCCTCCAGTTCATCTCCCTTGGGAAAACGACTGCCAAAATCACTCACGGAAGCCAAAGTAACGAGTTTCTTGATGCGCGAATCCTCTCCTGCTTTAATGATGGCACTCCCTCCACCCCTGGAGTGTCCCATCAGTGTTATCCGGTTGGCATCAAATTCCAACTTCCAGGAATTGTCTATAGCGGTAATCCAATCCAGCACTACCTCCAGATCATCCATTTCCTTGGTATAGGTGTTTTGGCTAAAGGCTTCCAGGTCTGGAAAGTCTATCGGATTTTCCAGGGTCCCTCCATTGTGGGAGAAGTTGAATTTGACAAAAAAGAAACCTTCTTCGGCAAAAGCTTCCGCCATTAAATTCCAGGCGCCCCAATCCTTGAACCCTTTGTAGCCGTGGCAGAATATAAGAATGGGCTTTTTCCTCCCGTCTTCCCTATAAACCAGATCCATAACGATCGGACGCTGATGTTTCCCCTCCAGGGCAATATTCAATCTTTTTTCTACTACCATGATTTTTGCGGAATTTCTTTTTCTTTAAACGGAGTTTCAGGATCACAGATCTCTACTATGAGCTGGATTAACTGCTCCTTATAAGCCTCTAATATAGTTTCATCGATCAGTGTCTCCTTCCTGGCATTCCTCCCTTTCGAATCTTTCTTGGTGAACTTCAAAAACCCGTTTTTCATGTTCTTGAAAGAAATGATACCTGCTTCCACCGGTGCGGGGTGGGTAGTTTCCTCCAGAATCATACTGGCATAAGCCAGTATTTGAAAAGGCTTGGAGTACTGGTCGTAATCTGTGTTGAGTTCCTCCCAGTCCACTACCTCCACTTGTCGCTGCTCTACCTTTCCGGTTTTGTAATCAATGATTCTCATGACCTCCCCATACTGATCCACGCGATCCACCAGGCCCCCGATATAAACAGGAAAATCCAATTCCTTAATGGGAAGTTCCAGTCTCAGTTTACGTTCCACCTGTAAGATGCGAATCCTTTGACCTTGTTGAAGCTCTCTGAGGTCCAGTTGCAGCATGTTGGTCACATAACGCTTTGCCACTTCAAAAATCAGGAGATTCTTTCCCTGTGTCAGCGGATCACGGGTATAGGAAGCCATAAACTGCCGCTTCACCTCTTCAGGAGCTTCCTTAATGGCCTGTTGGAGATCTTCCTGACGAAGTTCCCGTCCCTCCCATCTCTTATAAAAAGTTTCAAGGCTGTCGTGGACTACCGTTCCCAGGGTATTAAAAGCCACCGTCTCCTCCATCTCCTCAGGCTCCCGGACCCCCAGAATATACTGTTTGTAAAAATCCAGTGGATTCCGGATATAAGTGGTCAGGGCCGAGGGAGAGAAACCTTTTGCCGCTAGATCCTGAAGTCGCTGCATGATGGCAGGTGTTTTTTTCACCTCCCTTAGCTGCCGTGAAACCGCTGGAACCTCAGGAGCTAGTAGGCTGTGTTTTATGGTATGCATGGGTTGTCGTTCCAGTTCCAGCTGTAAAAGGAAGCGGCTTTTCTCGCCTGCGTTCAATCCTCCCGGTTCTATATTGTACAACAGGTGAACATTACTGGCCCGCTGTAAAAGGTGATGAAAGTGATATGAATAGACCGCATCTTTCTCCTTAAAGGAAGGAAGACCGTAACTGCGTTTAAGGTCCATCGGGATGAAGGAATGCGCACTTTTTCCGGCAGGAAGCACTCCTTCATTAACAGAAACCACAATCACATTTTTAAAATCCAGGACCCGGGATTCCAAAAGACCCATTACCTGTAAGCCAGTAAAAGGTTTTCCACTCAGACTCACTTTTTGAACATGCAGTAGCTCGCGGTACACACTCATCAATGATTTGACAGATTCCACATGGGGATAGTCTGAGAGCAAAGTGGCGAGCTTATTCAGAAGCAGGTTATGCTGGTATAAGAACTCAAGATTCAGCTGGTCCTTATCAGGATTTAGCCCCTCCTTAAGATAAAAAATGAGCTCCCTTAATTTTTCCAGAGCCACCGAGGGCTTGTCTTCCCAATTTCCAAAGGCCAGCTTAATTAGCGGGTGCAGCGAGTTGCGGGTCTCTTCAAGCAGTGTTTCAAGGGAGAGATAAACCAAATTCTCCCTCCGGATTTTCTCTGCAAGTTTTCGGGAATCCCCCCCGCTAATTTTCTGCACCATCGGGTGTTGAAGGAAATTGATGATATCTTTATAATACCAGGTTTCACCTTCACTTGCATGCAGGGTCAGAAGCTGCTCCAATAACTGACTCACCGGGGCACTTCCCAGCGGATAGCCCATGGTCACGTTCACCTCCTTTACCTGTGGCGGCAACGAATTTAAAACAGGTATCAGCAACTGCTCGTCGCCCAGCACTACAGCCGTGTCCCGCAGCTCCTGCGGGTCCAGTGCCGCCAGAATTTCCCCGACTTGTTTGGCCTGGCCGATGTTTTTGGGTACTCCAATGGTCTGAATGTTTTTTTCTGCCCCAAAATCAGAAGCCACTACCTGAAAGGGATGCTCTTTGTAGTAGGGCCACTTTTCTTTAAATCCTCTCAGGAAATAGGAGGCATCATGTTGATCATCATGTAGAAACACCTCATCAATATCCCAGAAGACTTCTGCGACATGGCTCTTAAGCATGAACTGCACCATCTGTTGTTCTGCCGGACTCAAGGCATTAAATCCTAAAAAAACATAATGGCCGGGGTGATCCTGGACATAATTTCCGATCTCTTTAGCAGCTTTTCGGAAAACCAGCCCCTGATATCCCATATTTCGGTCTTTTAGCCGCTGGGAAAGCCGTTCATAATACAACCAGAGTTTATTCCAGAAATTCAGGTAATTGCGCACCAGCGAGGTGGGTTCCCCGGTCATATTCCACCGCTGATTCAGCACTTGAATATCAGAGAGGTTTTCCAGAAACTTCCTGTGATCGATCAAGTAGCGGTCGATCTCATTGAAATCATGAAGCAGGGTTTGACCCCAGGAAGCGAAAGTCTCCCAATTTTCCCTTTCCTCCTCCGGCGTATTTTGCTCATATACCGTATAGAATTCAAACAACGCCGAGAGGTTGTCGATGCTCTTAATACCGGATACTTCCTGCGCAAAGTCTTCAATGCTGAGCACTTTTGGCGCAAATATGGACCTAGTATTGAGTTGCGCAAGTTGATGAATCAGATAGGCACCCGCCCTTTTATTGGGAAGAATAAAAGTGTAATCAGATATAGGAATTTTACGTGCGAGTAATTCTTTGAGAACTTGAGTTACAAATGGTGTCATGCCATAAAAATAGAAAACGCCCTGCTCATTCAGGGCGCTTCCTATTGGAAATTTATTTTTTTCAAAAATGAGAGGTTTCCTTAATTATCCCCGGACATTTGTCTCTCCTGATCCAGGGAGATTTCCACTCTTCGGTTTTGCTCCCGACCCTCCCGGGTCTGGTTGGTAGCAATAGGTCTGGTCTCACCATACCCCTCAGAAGTGAGCCTGTTTGCAGGAATTCCATGTTCCACCAGATAATCTCTCACAGCAGCAGCTCTACGCTTGGAGAGGTCCATATTGTAATCATCCGCTCCGGTGCTGTCCGTGTGCCCCTCGATATGGAAGATGGTATTGGAGTATTCATTCATGATCTCCACAATAGCATCCAGCGCCTCTTCCGACTCCGGCTTGATGGTAGCTTTATTGATGTCGAACAGTACGGTGTTTGAATACTCATTCAGCTCCTGCACCACCTCAACGGTAGGCTCAGGACATCCATTATTGGAGGCAGGTCCGGCCACTTCAGGACAATCATCATCTTTATCCAATACGCCATCTCCATCGGTATCCTCCCATGGACAACCATTATTTTCCGCAGGTCCGGGTTCATTGGGACATTCATCCTCACTGTCAATCACGCCATCTCCGTCGGCGTCAGGACATCCGTTGGTAGATGCAGGCCCTGCCTCAGTCGGACACTCATCCTGTGGATCTGGAATCCCATCTCCATCGGTATCAGGACATCCATCAAATTCAGGCAGACCGGGCTGATCGGGACAGGCATCCAGGTGGTCTGGAATACCATCCCCATCCGAATCCGGACATCCGTTGAATTCCGGAAGACCGGGAACCTCGGGACATTCATCATCCTTATCATACACACCATCTCCATCCGTATCGGTTCCCCCAAAAGCTAATTTGATACCGGCCCAATGCTGGAAATGTGAGTTAAAATCATCATCAAAAGAATGCTTGTACATCGACTGCAGGGTAAGGGCAAGGTTATCGGTTACCCAGAAATTCAGTCCGACAGTACCATTTAATGTGGGCGTTCCCCCGTCATCGAGCCAGGTATATCCACCCCCGACCCCCACAACGGGATCGAACCAGCCCTGCTCCGCACGAAAGCTGTAGTTAAAGGTACCATCCAGGCCATAATACATGTAATCATCAATCCCTTCATCTCCGAACTGATCAATCTGGTTGGCAGATCCTGCAAGTTCAAAATGAAACCCGGCTCCAATGTATCGGGCTAATGACAACCTTGAAATTCCCGGTAGGATGTTCCAGTGGTCGCCCATATTGAAGTATTCACTAAAATATCCACCCAGGGGAGCATCTTCACCAGTAGGATAGAAGTCTACTGCGTTAACCCCAAGACCCAGTGCCCAGGGATTATTTTCATCCTGTGCCTGCGTCGAGGAAAAGCCCAACATAAAGACAAGGACTATTAGAACTTTGTTCAGATGTTTCATTATGGAAAACTTTTATAGTTAGTCTGAACAAAATTAGACTTATAAAGCTTCTGCTCAAAACACAAAATTGTAATATTTTCATAATTCTTTCCCCCATAATTACTAGTATGCCTTCAGAATTTTACGGTTTTTAGTAAGATCACCATCAGATATATAAAGTAGCAATAATAATCCACTGCATTTTTTGCCTTTCTGAAATAAAAAAAGCACGCCCATCGACGTGCTCCATAATACTATTTTGAGTTAAATTTTTTAAATCACCCCCAATTCTTTACCCACCTTGGTAAAGGCTGC
>JAJUIC010000204.1 GCA_029265595.1 Flavobacteriaceae bacterium | reverse complement strand
GACTTGCGGATGGCCTTCACAATCTTATCAGGATAATTTCGGTGCAGGTACATGTTATCCGCTATTTTTATGGGATATCTGCTGGAGGAATCCTTCTTGATGGTCCACCACCGGTAACTCCCGTTTTTACGAAGGGTATTTCTCCAAAAGGGTATCCATGGTTGAAACCTGGCCTGATGTGTCAAAATATCATAATAAGGAATGTCCTTTTTGTTGGACCTCTTGAAAGAAGGCAAATGATCCGCCAGGGTGGCGTCCAAATTAAATACTCCCTCTTCATGCAGCTTCATCAGAGCCGCCATACTGGTAGAAATCTTGGTAACGGAAGCCAGATCATATAGATCGTCCTTTTTCACGGATATGGTGTCACTGTAAATATGATCTCCATAGGCTTTATGAAACACCACTTTCTGGTCCTTGGCTACCAGTATCTGTCCCCCGGGAGTTGCTTTCATGGCAATGGCCTGGTTCATCAGGGAATCGATTCTCCGCTCCAGGAGTACTCCATCCATACCTACTTCCTCCGGAAGCGTATAGCTGAACCGGATGTCTCCCTCCACCTCAAGGCCTTCGCCTGACTTAAATTTCTCTCCGACACTGACAGGTAATTTTCCATTGGCTCCGATTCCACCAAAAATGAGCTCTGCCGCCACCTCCTGAGAAATAGGAGTATCCTGATAAGCCACTACCAGTGCGGGTGCTTCTTCCACGTGAGCCAGTTTATTGAGTACATAGGGATTCTTAAAAGTTACCACAATGCTGTTGGATTGCTGAGATAATTCAGAAAGGAAAGCTTGTCCAGCAGCATTAAGTCTGATACTGTTGCGCGGGAACTTGCTGTGGTCATGTACTCCCGCAATTACCACATCCGCATCCTGTAGTTTTTTTCTCACTTCCTGAATCTGAGCATTGGTCGCATCATTGGGCAACTGGTAATGTTCAAATTCTGTATAGAGGCTTAGGGTTTGTTGAAAAACAGTTGGACGGGATGCGCCAAAAGAAACAGAGGCGAATTTCACCTGATACAGATCCGTGATGGGCAGCATCTGCTTTTCGTTCTTTAATACCGTAAGCGAAGACTTTACTAAATTCCGCTTGAGTAGTTCCGCTTTGTTGGTATTGAGTTCATCCAGTATATTGTCCACAGGTGTCGGCTGATACTCATGAAGGCCTACCCACTGTTTCACGGCAAGCACCTTTCGCGCCCGTCGGTCAATTTCTGCCTGGGTGATCAGTCCCTGATTCACAGCTTTCCGAATTTCAGCAATCGCACGGGGAACATCCTCGGTAAATTCCAGGAGGTCATTTCCTGCCAGAATTGCATCTTTATCAACCACACCGGGAGTATTGCCTTTGGTGACTCCCTTCATATTCATGGCATCTGTCACAATCAGCCCTTCAAATCCAAGATCCTCTTTTAATAGTTCTGTGATAATGGGATAGGACAAGGTAGAGGGTACTCCGGAATCATCCAAAGCCGGTATGTTCAGATGAGCTACCATTACTCCGCCAATGCCTGCTTCGATGATCTTTTTAAAAGGATAAAGTTCCAGGGAATCCAAACGCTCCACAGGATGCTGGATAACCGGAAGATCATAATGGGAATCCGTATCGGTATCTCCATGCCCTGGGAAATGTTTGGCGGTGGTGAGCACCTGCTCACTCTGCATACCTTTCATGTACTGTATGGCCTTTCGGGCAACATTGCGTTTATCCTCTCCAAAGGAACGGTAGTTGATCACCGGGTTGTTCGGGTTGTTATTGACATCCACTACTGGTGCAAAGTTTAAATGCAGGCCAACCCTCTTGAGTTGCCGGCCTACCTCCTGCCCCATTTGATATAACAGCTTTTCATCCTGAATAGCTCCCAGCCCCATTTGAAAAGGATAACTGATAGTATTGTCCAGACGCATTCCTAACCCCCATTCTGCATCCATTGCTCCCAAAAGAGGAACATCAGCGGCCTCCTGGTAGGTATTCATCAATTTCACCTGACTGGCAGGGTCTCCCTGAAAGAAGATCAGTCCCCCAATTTTCTGCTCCTCAATTAGTCGTAGAATTTCCTGTTTATGGGCTTCTCCTCGATTGGAATAGGCTGCAACCATAATGAGTTGGGCTATCCGTTCATCTGGAGAAAGGCTTTCCATAATGGAATCCACCCACTGTGAGTGCTCATACTG
>JAJUIC010000038.1 GCA_029265595.1 Flavobacteriaceae bacterium | reverse complement strand
GAAATGTACCGGGTTACGAAGGCACCTACAAGAATTAAAATAAAGGAAAGGTGAAGTAGCAGGGATGACCACTTCTCTTTTTTATGTAAACGATAACGGACTATATTTCCACAAAAGTTAATAACGAACAGGGCCATGACGACCTCGAACCACCGTGCATTGTAAATTAAAACTTTAGCTGTCGCTGTGGTATACCACTCTTCTATGAAGGTACCCAGCCCCAGGGCCACAGCATACACAACAAAAAGAACAGCCATTAAACGAGTAGAGAATAAAATAGATGCAATTTTCTTTTGCATTGGGAGCGGATTTAAAATTGCAGCAAAAGTAAGGATTTTATTAAGAATGAGACGGATAAAACCAGTAGAATTATCCCCTGTAAGGCCTTATTACAGGTGCGCTTACCCCTCCTGAAGACCGATTAAAAATTTTCCTAATTTTGTCGAATGATCGACGTTGTAATTTTAGGCACCGGAAACGTTGCCACTCATTTGTTCAGGGCTTTTTCACAATCTCCCGGGATCCGGGTTAAACAAGTGTATAATCACGCCCATAAAAGTCTGGAACCATTTAAGAATGAAGTCCCTACCACAACCTCGCTACAGGATTTGGAAACGGCTGACCTGTACCTGCTCGCTTTGAAGGATGATGTGATTTCCCATTATGCGGACCAATTGAAACATTGTGATGGACTTGTTGCACATACTTCGGGTGCAGTTTCCTTAGAAGCCCTTAAGGGTCCTGCTCGCAGGGGCGTGTTCTACCCTCTGCAGACCTTTACCAGGGATCTGAAGGTGGATTACTCAAAAATTCCCTTTTGTCTGGAATCCTCAGATCCCGAAGACATGCAGCTGCTCCAGGAGCTGGCTCATGACTTATCGGCTCCTGCTTATGAAGTAAATTCCCAACAAAGGAAGCAATTGCATCTGGCGGCAGTTTTTGTTTGTAATTTTGTCAATTACTTATATACGGTAGGGCAGAATCTTTGTGAGAAACACCAGATTCCGTTTAAAATCCTGGAGCCATTAATAATGGCAACCGCCCAAAAGATTCAGCAGGCCCCGCCAAGAGACGTACAGACGGGACCCGCCAGACGAGGTGATAGCAGCACTATTAAAGCACATCTGGATCTGCTGGAGGAACCCAGTCACATCGCTATATACGAACTTTTAACCCGCGCAATTCAATCTGAATATGGAAAAAAATTATAAAGAATATCTGGCAGACATTACTACCTTTATATTTGACGTGGACGGCGTTCTAACAGACGGCTCCATTCAAATCAGCACCGATGGGGAACTGCTCCGGACCATGGATATCAAGGATGGCTACGCCATGAAGCACGCTATTGATCAGGGATATACCATCGCAGTTATTTCAGGTGGTAAAAATGAAGGTGTTCGTCACCGGTTAAGAGGCCTCGGTTTGACTGATATTTTTTTAGGTTGCCAAGACAAGGTACTGCAACTGGAGGAGTTCATGGACCTGTACAACATCAGCCCACATCAGGTATTATATATGGGAGACGATATTCCGGATCTGTACCCGATGCAAAAAGTGGCCGTGGCCACGTGCCCTCAGGATGCGGTTGCTGAAATTAAAGAAATCTCCAAGTATATATCTCATAGAAAAGGAGGCAGAGGTTGTGTCCGGGATGTGATTGAACAGGTTTTAAAAGTCCAGGGGAAATGGATCATTGAGAAAGGAACTGAAATTTAAAGTGGGATGAACTGGGTCATTTTAGTTATCGCAGGCCTTTTTGAAGTAGGATTTGCTACCTGCCTGGGAAAAGCCCGGGAAACAACAGGCAGCGCTTCTGTAATGTGGATGCTCGGGTTTTTCGTGTGCCTGGCCATCAGTATGACCTTACTATACAAGGCGACCCAGAGCCTGCCCATTGGAACCGCTTATGGGGTTTGGACTGGAATTGGTGCAGTCGGCTCGGTGCTGGTGGGAATATTTGTCTTCAAAGAACCTACGGATTTCTGGAGGATATTTTTTCTGAGCACCTTGATTATCTCGCTCGTAGGTTTAAAGATGGCTTCAAATTATTAAGATGGATCTAAAAGCCTATTTGAGGATAATATCCTGGCAGAATCTGCTGTATATTATCCTGGTGCAATATTTGATCCGGAAGGCGCTTTTTCTTCCCTTTCATATTGCGGTGAGTCTTAAAGATTTCGAGTTCTTTCTGCTTGTCCTGGCAAGCGTCTTGATTGCTGGTGGCGGTAATATCATAGGACGGGTCGCTACCTCGGGGGAAAACAGCATCAGTTTCTCTTCAAAAGAGGTCATAGGCCATAACATAACTGAAAAAACGGCATTGTACTGGTTTTTAGGCTTCACCATCGTCGGGGTCGGCCTCGGGTTTTATCTGGCAAATATAATTGGACATCCTGCCTTTTCCGGCTTTTTTGTCCTTTCCTCTGCCCTGCTCTACCTCAACAACACCTACCTTAAGAACATCCCCTTTATAGGGAATTTCACTTCCAGTATTATGGTGGGGCTGATTTTTTTGGTGGTGGCTATATTTGATTTACTTCCGGCTATCACCCCAAGAAATATCGCTACTCAGCAGGTGCTTTTTTCCATTGTGATGGATTACGCAATTTTTGCCATGATGATTTCTTTTCTAATGGCTATTGTTAAAGATCAGGAAGCGCTCAAGGCCGATTACAATGCTGGAAAACAAACCTTATCTATTATCCTGGGTACCCAAAGAACGAATTGGCTGATTTTTATCGGGGCTTTATTTTCTCTTGGAAGCTTGATTTTTTACCTTTATAACTATTTACTGGATAATTTGGTTGCCGCCCTTTACGTGTTGTTTTTTCTTGTGGGACCTCTGCTCTTTTTCCTCATCAGAATCATTCAAGCAAAGCATCCGGGGGATTACAAGCGGCTGAGGCAGGTACTCAAAGGAATCCTACTTGCGGAAGCTCTATCCCTGGGCATTTATCAATACATACTGATTTAATTATGCTGAAAGACAAGCTTCAAGATTATCACCTTATTTTAGCCTCAGGCTCTCCGCGCCGGCACCAATTCTTTGAAGACCTGGGTCTGGAATTTGAAATTCGTTTGAAACCAGTAGATGAGCACTATCCGGATCACCTGCAAGGATACGAAATTACCGATTACCTGGCTCAGCTTAAGGCAGTACCCTTTCAAAAGGAACTTTCCACGGGAGACATCCTCATCACAAGTGACACCATCGTCTCGCTAGATGGACAGGCATTGGGAAAACCCACTGATCCAACTCAGGCAGGAGAAATGCTTCGGGATCTGAGTGGCAAAAGGCATGAGGTCATTACTTCAGTCTGCTTCACCACCCCGGTAAAGCAACGCACGGTGAATTGTTCTACTCTTGTCCAGTTTGCCAGTCTCACCACTGAGGAAATTGATTATTATATTCATGAATACCGGCCTTTTGACAAAGCCGGAGCCTACGGAATCCAGGAATGGATCGGGCTTATTGGCATCGAGCGGATTGAGGGAAGTTATTTCAATGTGGTCGGCCTGCCTACGCATCTGGTCTACAGAACCTTAAAGGAGATTTCAGAATAATACTGAGATTCCCATTTTTTTGATTTTTACACCGGAGAATGGTCTAAATTTGCAGCAAAATATTATAGTAATGGAAATCCTTCTGAGTGAGTATAAGAATAGCCTAATTTACACGGTTATCATTATTATTGCGCTGTATGTACTGCAGTTTATCCTACGAAAAACAGCCCAGAGAGTGGGAATCAGAGCGGATATTCATGTCGCTCGAATCCAGTTGATGAACAAATATATCAGCGGCTTTACGGGTTTGCTGGCGATATTCTTGCTCGCATTGGTATGGGGTGTGGAAGCTCGCGATGTGACCCTGGTCTTTTCCTCGGTATTTGCAATCATCGGGGTGGCCCTGTTCGCCTTCTGGTCCGTCCTTAGTAATGTTACGGCCGGCGTGATCCTATTCTTCTCCTTTCCCTATCGCATCGGAAACAGGATTAAAATACACGACAAAGATCTTCCTGTAGAAGCCGTTATTGAAGATATCCGTGCTTTTCATCTGCATTTGCGCACTTCAGAAGGAGAGCTTATTACCTATCCCAACAACCTCATACTTCAAAAAGCCGTTTCTCTAATCAAAGAAAACACCTATGAAGATGAAGGAAAAGATGCCTTGTAGCAGATGAGCTGATTCTTTTGTACAAATCGCAGGGATGGACCCAGGACATTCCAACAAATATTTAAGAATCCTAAGGCAAAAACTGGTTCCGCTGGATTTTTCTATATTTGAAAGGCTTATTCATATCTGATGCGAAAGTTATTCTTACTGCTTTTCTTACCTCTGGTCTGGAATATCCAGGCCCAACAGCCTGATAAACCAGGAGCCCCTGAAATATTTCAACAAATTCAACAACTGAATTTTTTGGGAAGTGTATTGTATGTTGCCGCCCATCCGGATGATGAAAACACCAACCTGATCTCGTATTTCACCAGTGATCAAAAGGCCCGGACGGGATACTTGTCCCTCACGCGCGGGGATGGTGGGCAAAATCTCATTGGACCGGAATTACGAGAACAATTGGGGCTGATTCGTACTCAGGAACTACTTGCTGCCAGAAGAATAGATAAAGGAGAGCAATTTTTCAGCCGGGCAAATGATTTTGGGTTTTCCAAACATCCCAGGGAGACCCTGCAACTTTGGAATAAAGAACAGGTCCTGGGAGATGTTGTATGGATCATCCGGCAGTTTCAACCTGATATAATAATCAATCGGTTTCATCATGAGTCCCACGGCGATACCCACGGGCACCATACCTCTTCAGCGATTTTAAGTCTGGAGGCTTTTGATTTGGCAGGGGATCCCCAGGCTTACCCGGATCAATTGGCAGAAGTAGAAGTCTGGCAGCCCACCAAAGCCTTCTTCAATACCTCCACCTGGTTTTATGGTGGCCAGGAAGCCTTTGATAAAGCCGATAAATCTAAATATGTTCAATTAGATACGGGAACCTTCTTCCCTCTTTTAGGGCTTTCGAATCCAGAAATTGCCGCTCTGAGCAGGAGTCAGCATCAATCCCAGGGTTTTGGTGCTACCGGAACTCGTGGCAGCCGCATAGAATACCTCGAACTCGTTAAAGGGGTACACCCAGCCAATGCCACCAGTCTTTTTGAGGGAATCAATACGACCTGGTCGAGAGTGGAGGGAGGCCAGGCAATCGGAAAAATCTTATCAGAGGTTGAAGCCGAATTTGATTTTCAAAATCCATCTGGCAGTCTGCCGAAACTTTTAGAGGCCTATAATCTGATTACCAAATTAGAGGATGATCACTGGAGAGACCAGAAGACAAAGGAAATTAAAGAAGTCATAGCTGCCAGCGCCGGGTTGTTTTACGAAGCCATCACCAGTGCTCCCACGGGTGTTCCGGGGGATCCCGTCAACTTAAGCTTTGAAGTCATTAATCGCAGCCCTGTCCCCATTACTCTGCGAAGCATCAAAATACATCCCTCTATTGAAGCGGTAGAGGTTAACCAAGAATTACCGTACAATCATCCCTGGCAAGAGCGGCTCTCGATTGAGCTTCCAGAGTCTCTCCCCTACACTACTCCCTACTGGTTGGAGGAGCCTGCACAAAATGGAATGTATCAGGTTTCAGACCAAAACCTGATTGGACTTCCCGAGACTCCACCGGAACTGCAAATCGATTATACGCTTGAAATTCTGGGATATCAACTCACATATACCCGGCCGGTGACTCATAAAAGGAATGATCCGGTTAAAGGAGAAACGTATATTCCCTTTGCGGTGGTACCTCCGGTTTCTGTCAATTTTAAGGATGACGTGATGGTGTTCTCGGCAGACGCACCCAGAAAACTGACCGTTCGTGTTACCCCTTATCAGAATCCGTTAAAAGGCAAGGTTCGCCTGGTTACTCCGGCAGGTTGGAGGGTAGCACCTGCTGTTCAGACCTTTGATATGACGCAGATGAGTCCGAAGGATTTCGTATTTACCATCTGGCCACCAGAAGGACAAAGCCAGGAAGTTCTAAAGCCGGAAATTGAACTGGAGGGAGACCCATCAACCATCTACGGTTCTCAGACCCTGCAAATAGACTACGACCACATTCCCCGTCAGACTTTGGTTTTACCGGCTCAACTAAAAGTGGTAAAGCTCAAGATCGAAACCAGGGCTAAACGAGTAGGATATATTCACGGGGCTGGGGATGTGGTACCGGAGGGGTTGCGCCAAATGGGATACCAGGTGGATCTGCTTTCACCTGCTGATATAAACGCCAGCAGCCTTTCTCAGTACGACGCGGTGGTACTGGGCATCCGCGCATATAATGTGCTGCCCCAACTCGGAACCAAACAGCAGGAACTTTTAAGATACGTGGAACAGGGAGGAAATCTCATCGTCCAATACAACACCAGCGGAGGACTCTTAACGGATCAGATTGCACCCTACCCTTTGCGACTTTCCAGAAACCGCGTCACAGATGAAACTGCAGAAGTTCGGTTTGAAGACCCGTCTCATAAAGTCTTAAATGTGCCTAACAAGATTTCCGGGCGGGATTTTGAAAATTGGGTGCAGGAACGGGGCCTTTATTTTGCGGACCGGTGGGGGAAGGAATTCACTCCGGTTTTGTCCATGAACGACCCCCAGGAGCCCGCCCAGCTGGGTAGCTTGTTGATTGCATCCTACGGAAAAGGATACTACGTTTATACAGGCCTTAGTTTCTTCCGGCAATTTCCCCAAGGAGTACCGGGAGCCTTCAGGCTGTTTGCCAATCTCATTGAATTGTAAAACAGGGAACAAATTACGACCCCTATGGAAAAATACTCATCTCATCCTGTAAAGTACCGCTGGAAAAAATCCTACACCCTATTATTAGTCGCCAATGGGTTGTATATCCTCATGTTCTATATCCTAATGCTGATCTTTAGCTGATATGGCACAAATTGACTGGATCATCCTGATTGGCACCCTGGCCTTCATTGTTTTCTACGGTATCTACAAAACCCGTGGCAGACAAAACGCAGAGGACTTTCATCGCGGAGGCCGAGAGGCCCGGTGGTGGACCGTAGGACTTTCGGTGATGGCCACTCAGGCCAGTGCCATTACCTTCCTCTCTACACCCGGGGAGGCCTTTCACAGCGGGATGGGGTTTGTGCAATTTTATTTCGGGCTTCCCCTGGCAATGATTATCATCTGTTTGGTTTTCATTCCACTTTATCACCGACTTAATGTCTATACGGCTTATGAATTTTTGGAGGCTCGATTTGATCAAAAGACCCGGACCCTCACTGCGGTACTGTTTCTAATTCAGCGGGGACTGCAGGCGGGTATTACCATATATGCTCCTTCCATTATCCTTTCAGCCGTTTTAGGATGGAATCTTAACACCTTAAATATTATCATTGGCTCCCTGGTCATTTTGTACACCATATCGGGTGGAACCAAAGCGGTGAACGTGACCCAAAAGCAGCAGATGGCTGTGATGTTCGGGGGGATGTTCGCGGCCTTTTTCCTGATTATCAGCTACCTGCCAGAAGATGTAACTTTTTCAAATGCCCTCTCTCTAGCTGGTGCCAATGGCAAAATGGATATTCTTAATTTTTCTTTTGATCTGGACACCCGTTATACTATATGGAGTGGCATTTTTGGGGGCCTTTTTCTGCAACTCTCTTATTTCGGGACAGATCAGAGCCAGGTACAGCGTTATCTCTCGGGCAAATCCGTCAGGGAAAGTCAGCTGGGATTGATTATGAATGGCTTCTTAAAGGTACCAATGCAGTTTTTTATTCTTCTGGTGGGCATCATGGTTTTTGTTTTTTACCAGTTCAATGCCGCTCCGCTTAATTTCAACCCTGCTGCAACTCAGGCCGTTTACGATTCAGAGCATGCGGCAGCGTATCAGGAGCTGGAACAGAAGCACCGTGATTTGCTGGAGGAAAAACGGTCCCTTTCGACGCAATACCTTGATCTGAAAGAGAATTCATCCCAGCAAAACGAAGTCCGGGCAGCCATAATGACCCTGGACCAGGAAGTAATGGATCAGCGCCAGAGGGCGCGAGAAATCATAAGTGCTACCGGTTCTCAGGTAGAAACCAATGATAAGGATTATATGTTTCTGCACTTTATCCTGAATAATCTCCCCAGAGGATTGATAGGGTTGCTTCTCGCAGTGATTCTTAGTGCCGCCATGTCTTCCACAGCATCAGAACTCAATGCCCTGGGATCCACTACTACAATCGACTTATACCAACGCAACAAACGGAAACCTGCATCTGATAAACACTATCTCTGGGCGTCCAAAGGATTCATCCTACTCTGGGGAGCCTTTGCGGTTCTTTTTGCCAGTGTTGCCAGTTTATTTGATAATCTCATTCAACTTATAAACATTATAGGCTCCATTTTTTATGGAAATGTACTGGGGATTTTTTTGCTTGCGTTCTTTTTCCGGTGGGTTCGTGGTTCATCTGTATTTATAGCGGCTATTTTCACTCAACTGGTCGTCATTGGAGTATACCTTATGGATATTATGGGCTATTTATGGCTCAACTTTGTGGGCTGCTCGGTAGTGATTCTAATAGCAGTGTTACTGGAACTACTTGGAATAGGCGGTAAAAGAAACAGGACATCATAGTCTTTAATTTTTTTGAAAAGGATACCGGACATGAATAGAAATAGCCTGACTCTGATTTTTGTTTTACCATTTTTTCTTTTCCTGGGATGCAAAGCCCTACCGGAAGGCGATAACGGTCGAGGCGGGTCTGGTAAAACGCCCCCATCTCCCCAAGCAGTTCTAAAGGAAACACAGCTATTGGATTCCTTATTGATCCACCACCAGTACTTCAAGTTAAGGGATCAGTTGAAGGGTATAGAGAATCGGCTTCCCAGGCACACCTCTTTGTTTTACAAGGCTTTGACACAGGCTGCATTTAATCAAAAAAAGGAATCGAATGATAGCCTCGACACCTTAATAAACAGGTACCCGGATCAATTAAATGACCTAAAGCGAGTATTACTGCTGGAGACCGCTGCTGCTAATAGCTTGTTCCAATATGAATACGAGAAGGCTTACAAATACACCCAGATGCTCCTGAACCTGGAACAGGTTGAGGGCCAAAAGAGGAAAGAGCATCTGAACAATCTTAAAATATATCAGGCCTTACGAATGATGCCTCCTCAAGAAATTCAGGTGGCACAGAGTATTCTGCCCATTGAAAAAGACCGGGCTGGACTTGCGCGTATCCCTGTTAAAATTAACGACCTTCACCAACAGGTGGTTTTCGATACAGGTGCTAACTTTTCTGTGATAACCGATAGCCTTGCCCTTAAAGCCGGGATGGAAATTCAGGATACACAATTCAAGGTCACGGCAATTACAGGACTGGAAATCGACTCCCGGATTGCCGTAGCCAAAGAGCTCATAATGGGTAGCACCCTATTAAAGAATGTGATTTTTCTGGTATTTCCGCAGGAGAGCCTGAGTTTTCCTCAAATTGATTACACCATTGATGCCATCCTTGGATTTCCGGTTATTAATGCCCTGGGTCGGGTACAGCTTGTGAACCAGGAAAAATTCTTAATCTCAATAAGCCGTCCAAAAGACATTCCTGCAAACATGGCCCTGGATTTCTTAACCCCTCTGGTTGAAGTTATAGAAGAAAATCAGACCCTGACTTTTACTTTCGATACGGGAGCCAATACCACCAGTCTTTACGCGCCCTACTTTGATTTACATTCTGAGCGCATTCTTGAGACCCCCGTTCAGGACACAGTTCATATTGGAGGAGCAGGTGGTGCCATGAGTATACCGGTGTTTCTTTATCCGTTTAGTGCACAGATCGGGAACAGCCAATTCAGGCTGGATCGGGCTCCGGTCTACGAGCGCAACATCAAACCCTACCCCGGTATTCACGGGAATCTAGGTCAGGATATCCTGTCCCAGTTTGACACCTTAACGCTGGATTTCAAACACATGCTCCTGGAGCTTCAATAACCGTTTTTACTGGCCATTATGCGTTATCAAAAAGTCTCCGGGCTTCTTCCAGGTCCTCGGGCGTATCGATTCCTATACCTCTTGTAGCAGTTTCCACCATTTTTATGTTCTTACCGTATTCCAAATACCGCAGGCATTCGATCTTCTCTGTAGCTTCCAGCTTTCGCATGGGTAATCGGTAGAAATCCATCAGGGCCTGCTTGCGAAAGGCATAAATCCCGATGTGGCGAAAGTAGGTTATCCCGGAATGCGGTTCTCTGGGAAAAGGTATCGGCGAGCGGGAAAAATAAAGAGCAAAATCATCCTTATCCGTTATAACTTTGACAATATTGGGATTGTCAATATCCTCTTTTTTATGGATGGGTGTTTTGAGCGAAGCCAGATCGATCCGAGCCGCATCTTTCTCTTGGAATACATTCAGAACTTTCTCCAGACTCCGGGTGTCAATCATGGGCTCGTCCCCCTGGACATTCACCACAATATCCACTTCCATGTGCTCTACCGCTTCTGCAATCCTGTCGCTTCCACACTCATGCTCCTTTTGACTCATGATGGCCTTCCCCTGAAAGGATTGAATTTCCTTTTGAATAATCTCACTGTCAGTAACCACAAATACTTCTTCAAATAAATTTGTTTTTACCGCTGCTTCGTAGGTACGCCGAATTACCGTCTTCCCTTTCAAATCCTGCATCAGTTTCCCGGGAAAGCGTGAGGCCGCGTACCGGGCAGGTATCATGGCGATTATTTTAAGATCCTTATTCTTCAAAATGCTGTTTTTTAAATGAATATATCTTTGCTTTGATTCCTCAGTACCGAGTCTTTGGGTTCCTTTTAATCCTGCTCGAAAAAATCATCCTTAAAGCCAATGAGGTACAAGGTGTCCTGAGCTCGTGTCACTGCGGTGTATAACCACCTGAGATAATCGCGGTTAATCCCTTCTGGCAAATAAGGTTGTTCTACAAAAACCGTATGCCATTGTCCGCCCTGAGATTTATGGCAGGTCATGGCGTAAGAAAATTTCACCTGCAGGGCGTTGAAATACTGGTTGCTTTTGACCTTCATGAATTTTTTGTACTTGGATGTTTCATCCTGATAATCCTTCATCACCTCCTGATATAACTTATTGGACTCCTCATAGGTAAGCGAAGGAGAATGGCTCGTAAGGGTATCCAGAAGCAATACCGTTTCAATAGGTCGCATTTTAGGATAATCAACTAATTGCACTTTGACTTCCGCAAAACGGAACCCATACAGTTCTTTAATTGCAAAGATCTCTAAAACCTTGATGATATCTCCATTGGCAATAAATCCTGCCTCCGAGTTCGGCTTCACCCAAAAGTAGTTGTTTTTGACCACCATTAGATAATCCCCAGCTGAGAGTTCTTCTTCCTGAAATAGAATCCTGGATCGAATCTGCTGGTTGTAGAGATTAGCCCTCTTATTAGAGCGAACTATGATAGTGGTGTCCTCATGTCCTAAATTGCGATAGGAGTCCTCTATAGCTTCCATGATTTCGTAACCGTCCTGTAACCGAATCACATCTTTTTTCCCGCTCAACCGGAACTGAAAGGACTCGAAGAATTCCTCGCGCAGGGCTTCCCGCATGGCAGTAGCATTAAGTAAAATATCACTTTCCTGGCTTTGTCTAACCACTTCATCCAGTTCTATATGAACCACATCCTTCTGGTAGAAACCCTCCAGTTTCTGTTGATCGAGCGCTGGGCTCATATCCAGTTTTACCGGTGGCAACTGGGCGGTGTCGCCCATTAAAATCAGTTTACAATTTACACCCGAATAGACAAATGCAATCAGATCATCCAGCAGCGATCCATTTTCATAGAGCCGGGCATCGGAACCGACATCAGGTATCATCGAAGCTTCATCAACAATGAAAACCGCATTGCGGTGCTTATTGGGTTGCAATACGAATTGTATTCCCCCTCCCTTTTTATTGCGTGGAAAATAAATTTTCTTGTGGATGGTAAAGGCTTCTCTTCCTGAATAATTTGAAATGACCTTCGCGGCACGACCGGTGGGGGCTAACAGAACCCCCGTCTTGCGGATTTTCCACAAGTTTTTCACCAGGGTACTGATAATGGTGGTTTTACCCGTTCCTGCGAAACCTTTTAATAAATATAGGCTGTCCCTCCCACCTGTAACCACAAAAGCGGCCAATTGCTGCAGAGCGATATCCTGTTTGGGTTTAGCCTGAAATCCAAGGTCCTCTATAAGAAGCTTATAAAAGCCTCCCGCACTCATTTCCTCCATTATTTTGGTCAAATCCCAAAGATAACAAGGATTTTTACGGTGGAGGGTTTTACCAATAAAAAAAAATTGTAGATTTGCGGGGTACGCTATTAACTTAAATTAACAACGCATGAGACTTGTTATTCAGTTACTTCTTTGGGTAGCCATTGTTTTCCTTGGATATTTGGTGTTTGAATCCATTTATTCCACCACCCGATTCAATGAAATAAAGCAGGAAAGGTACGCCAAGGTAATTGAAAATCTAAAGGATTTACGGATCGCGCAACTTGCTCATAAGGAGGTAACCGGTCAGTTCCAGGATGACTTTGACGATCTGGTGGCATTCATTGACACTGCTGAGTTCACCTTAACCCAGCGCCGGGATACCGTATTGCTGGATGAAGAATACCTGAAAACCTATGGAGTGGACAACTGGGTAGAAGTAACCGTGATCGACACCCTGGGATTCCGGTCTGTCAGAGATTCTTTGTTCGGGAACAGCAATCGGTACAAGACTATGATTAAGGTTCCGCTTGAGCACGTAGATGCCGAATTTGAAATGGACGCTGGCACAATCAACAGAAATGGAACCCAAATACCAGTATTCGAAGTCCGGGTGGCAAAGGATGTCATTCTTTCTGATCAGGACTGGGCCCTGGTACAACAGGAAAAACAAGTGGTTTCGGTAGATGACGTAAATGGTCCCTACCTGCGAGTCGGTTCGATGGACGAGGTAGTAACCGCTGGTAACTGGCCAGAAACCTATGGAAAAAACGAATAACGAAGATATCAGTATCTCTAAAAAGATGTCCATCCAGGTGAGCCTGGGTGGATTTTCTTTTTGTGCTCTTGACAAACATCAAGGGGAAATTCAGTTTTTCCATCAGGAAGCGTTTCAGGAGCGCCTCAATCCTGTAGAAGTATTGCAAAGAATTGAACGACTATACTTCCGGGAAGCCTTTCTTCAGAAGGAGCAATCTATAGAGGTAGAAGTGTTGTTCTCAAACGAACTATACACACTGGTACCCAGGCAATATTATACCGAGGAAAATGCTTCGGATTTTCTAAAGTTCAATACTAAAATGCTCCAGACCGATGTCATTTCCCAGGATCTGGTCGCAGAGGATTTAGTGAATGTATATATTCCCTATACCAACATTGTGAACTTCTTCTTCGACAAGTATGGCGAATTTCAATACCGGCACAGTTTATCTGTTCTGATCGAGGCTCTTCTGGAAGAATCTAAGGAGGATCCCGAAATTTGTTTTTACGTTCATCGACATGACTGGGGTTTTGACCTGATTGTGATTGAGCATCAAAAACTCCTTATGGCCAACACCTTCCAGTGCCAGACCAAAGAGGATTTTCTGTACTATCTCTTATTTTCTGCGGAACAACTTGGTCAGGATCCTGAAAAATTCAATTTGATGATGTTCGGTGACATCACTGAAGATTCTGAATTCTATCATATTGCCTATTCCTACATCCGTCACATTCAAGTCTTAGAGCGATCCTTCGGCTATTCCTATACCGGGAAAGGGAATCCTCCCAATTCCCGT
>JAJUIC010000118.1 GCA_029265595.1 Flavobacteriaceae bacterium | reverse complement strand
TCCAGCCGCACGGTTTAAATTTTTCTTTATGTACCGAATTTTTTACCTAATCGGGTTTTTATTATTCTCCAGCTATGCTGCTGGACAGGATACTTCTACCGCAACAGCACCTTTCCTTGGAATTGACCCCCAAAAGAAATTTCAGGATTATGGTGGGGACCCCCGGCACCTGGAGCGCGATATCAATCCCTTTCCACTCGGAGCTTTTGTAAAGGGAAAACATGAATTATCAAATTTTCCTTTTGATTCGGAAGTCATCCTCTTCACAGAGCAAGGGGAACTGGATGGAGTGATATTTTCAAGATTATTTTCCAGGGAACAATACGGTCCGGAGCACAGCCAACGGGCAAAAAACTTCTTTGATTCGGTTCAGTCCCGGCTTGTAGAGATTGCCGGTCAGCCTGCCATGAATGAGGAAGGTTATACTGCCTGGGTTCTGGATTGGGGATCCCGTTTACAGTTGATTTTGGATCAGAAAACATCGGTGCAGGTATTCTATTCCAATAATTCAACGGGTCATGCCAATGCTACTTTCATTGATGAACCCTTTGACATTGAAATCAATGAAAAGACCTTCACAGTCAGGACCAATGAAGATCTAAATGCGGCAGTTATTGAGTTGTTCAATGCTTATCTGGATGCCCTGAATGATGAACTGGTCAGAAGTTTCGCCAGAAAAAACAATAACAAACTCGACATTTTCTTTGAGCGGGAGGTGGACCTGAAACCCAGCAATAGCCCGGAGAATAAAGAAGCTTCCCTGGTCCTGGAAGAAACCCTTATTAAATCCTATGCGGAACAAGTACTATTAAATGTATTTGATTCTTCAGATGATCTCAATCTGTTGCGGGCTATTCATGTGGAAGGCGTGCATTTTAAACTGGATATGTTCTACGGGGATGGGTCAGAATCCAGAATCGAGCGTCAGGTGTCTGTAAAGGACCTTGAAAATCTGGAATTCCCGCTGAGCCGAAGAGATGCCAGAGGCTTGATCAGCGCTCAAGAATAATCTGCACTGGTATATCAGAAATTATTGTTTAGTTATTAGAGGTTAAATAATAACATCCAGAAGTAACATCCAGTTAAAACGAGTCCTTCTTAATATTCTTATCTTCGGCTTTTTAAAAATCAATTTAAAATGAAAAAAAACTTTCCATTCCTATTGTTATTTATCCTGGGAGTAGTTGCTTGTAATCCCAAGGCAGGATCAGAACCCAGTGCGGCCGGAGCTCAATCATCCGCATTGTCCGAAACCGCCCCTAAGCCGGATCGCATCATTTTAATGATTGGGGACGGGATGGGCCTCACTCAGATTACGGCCGGAATGCTGATGAATGACAACTATCTCAACCTGGAAGAATTCCCTTATATCGGTCTGATTAAAACCAGATCTTCAGATAATTTGGTCACTGATTCTGCAGCAGGAGCCACTGCTTTTTCTGCTGGAGTGAAAACGTATAATGGGGCCATCGGCGTGGATCCTGACAAAAATCCGGTTCCTACCATTTTAGAAATTGCAGCAGAGCGAGGGTATTCCACCGGGCTTGTAGCCACCTCCTCTATTACACATGCCACTCCTGCCAGCTTTTTCGCCCATCAGCCTTCAAGATCCATGAATGAGGCTATTGCAAAGGATATGCTCCAGGCCCCGGTTGATTTATTCATCGGTGGTGGAAAGGATTTCTTTACCAAGAGAGAAGATCAGGCTAACCTGGTGGACAGCCTGAAAAATAGTGGTTTCACCTTTTACGAAAGCCCATTTGACATCCCTTCGAATGCACAGGGGAAAATAGCTTCACTCTATGCCGACAAGCAACCGATAAGCATCCTGGATGGCAGAAGTGACGAGTTACTGGTACAGGCAAGTCAGAAAGCGATTGAAAATTTAGGATCGAAAGACCAGTTCTTCCTGATGATTGAAGGATCCCAAATTGACTGGGAAGGGCATGGCAATAATTCCGAGGGAATCGTCGCTGAAATGATTGACTTTGACAATACCATTGGTGCAGTACTGGAGTTTGCCAAAGAAGATGGAAATACGCTGGTCATTGTTACAGCAGATCACGAAACAGGTGGGTATTCAATAGTCGGAGAAGATGAGGAAGGTCGTTTAGAAGGCCGTTTTACCACTGGAGGCCATACCGGTGATCTCATTCCTGTTTTTGCATATGGACCCGGTTCAGAAATGTTCTCAGGCATCTACGAAAACACTGCGATTTTCGATAAGATGAAAAGCTTATTGAAATAATCTCAGTAAGAGTTCTACAGTGAAGGTCCAGATGAGCTAAGTCTCTTTGGACCTTTACTGATTTTTGAAGGACGGCGAGCACCCGCTTTCAAAGCAGTATTGAAGTTTCAAAACAACAACTTCAGCAACCTATAGAGACTGCATCTACATATCTTCCAATGAGAGACCAAAATGCTTCACTTCATAATCACGGAATTGATTCTGAAGGTTCTTAGACTTCTCTTTCAACTGGGATAAATTAATTTTGTCTTTGTTCCTCTTAACCTCGGCAAATACTACCTGCTTTTTCAGATCGTTGACTGCGACAATGTCGATTTCATTTTGATTCCCACGTTCCCAGGAGGTCCCTAAGTTTGAATAGTGACCTTCCTCTTTCATTTTTTCTACAAACTACCTTTCAAGCAGCGGGCCGCTATATACAGCGTAGTCGCGCCTGACTTTTTCTTTCAGGTACTCCATATTTCCAATTTCTACAGCACTCCTATTTTTGTACATCCATCGGAACCAGAAATTCAAGAAATTATCTTTTATCTGGTATTTCACACTGCGACTACCCGGTTTTTCGATTGTAGAATCTCTTCATTTTCACTGGTTTGATCAACAGCCATTAAAGCAATCTATTGTGCATTAATCCAAGTATTTCTATAGTGTTGGTTTGAACTATGAGGTAAGGCATGGTTGGAAGGTCCATAGACTCAGGACCTCTATGAGACTCTTTCAGACTTTCAAAAGCTCCTGTACTATATACTAAAAAATGCTAATTTCTTTCGCAATTCTATCTCATGATATATATTTAACTGAAAATTAGATGGTTATGAAACAGAGCAATGACAACAAATTTATACCGATGACCTCGATTTCCAGTGGTAAAACCAGGGAAGTTCGGGATGTTTTCTACTACACCAATCAAATTGTCAATGTAATTTTCATCGGTGCACCTGAGGACGACAAATGGGTTCTAGTAGATGCAGGGATGCCTAAATCTGGTGAGAAAATTATTTCAGTGGCAGAGGATATCTACGGCAAGGACAGACCACCAGCCTCTATTATTCTTACCCATGGTCACTTTGATCACGTAGGAGGAATAACTACTATTTTAAAGAAATGGGATGTCCCGGTATATGCGCACCCACTAGAATTTCCATATATCACCGGAAAGAAAGCCTACCCCGAACCCGATACCTCGGTAGAAGGTGGTATGCTGGCAAAGATTTCTTCCATCTATCCTCATGAACCCATTGATATTTCCGGGGCAGTTATTCCCCTGCTGGATGACCACTCCATCCTGGGACTGCCACAATGGAAATGGGTTCATACTCCGGGGCACTCCCCTGGTCACATATCCCTGTTTAGGGAACAGGATCGATTACTTATCGCAGGAGATGCCTTTGTAACGGTGAAGCAGGATTCTTTTTACAAGGTTCTGGTTCAGAAAGAAGAAGTTCATGGTCCTCCCAATTATCTTACCACCGACTGGATTGCTGCAGAAAAATCCGTCATAAACTTAGCAGCCTTAGAGCCAGAATGGGTAATACCCGGCCATGGAAAGCATATGTATGGCACCCCTTTAAAGGATGGTTTAAGTTACTTGTTGGAAAATTGGAATGAAATCGCAGTACCGGACCATGGAAAATTCGTTGATGGAAAAGAAGACTGAACCAAAACCTTCGACATAAAAAAGAGGGGTTCCTGACCCCTCTTCTTTATACCGACAGGGTGTAAAATTACATTCTTTTAATCTTAATGTTTCTGAACCATACGTCATCCCCGTGGTCCTGAAGACCGATATAACCGGTTCTGTCTTCACCTCCTGCGTTGATGAAATTTTCCCAGTCTTTGAACTTGCTGTCAGCGACCATCTCCTTCCAGTCATCGGTCCATAGATGGTACTCCACCACCTGTTCGCCATTCTGGAAGTGAACGACCGTTCCGCGATAAACAATGATATTTACCTTATTCCATTCTCCGGCAGGTTTTGAATTCTGAGGATTTGCCGGGATCAGGTCATAAAGTGAACCAGCCATTCTGTTTCCGTCTTTACCAAGACGGGCATCAGGATGCCGCTCGTTGTCCAGAATCTGCATCTCAGGCGCAGAGGTGAAAATGGGCTCCCCTTCAACTTCCTGAGCAAGATAGAAGATCCCGCTGTTTCCTCCTTCAGAGACCTTCCATTCCAGTGAAAGCTCAAAATCCTTGAACTTTTCGTCATAAATGATGTCTCCACCTCCACCGGCTTCTCCGGCTCCGGAACCAATCACTTTTAATGCACCATCCTCAATGGTCCAGCCTTGCGAGGGGAACTCATCTTTCAGATAGCCTCTCCAGCCTTCAGTAGTCTCGCCGTCGAAGAGCAGCTCCCAACCTTCCTCTTTTTCCTTTTCAGAGAGTTCATTGGGTCCGGCTTCCGTAGATGCTTCAGCAGCGGCAGCTTCCTGAGTGGTCTGAGTATCTTCATTCTCAGTTTCTCTCTTGTTTTCTCCACAAGACCCCATCAAAAATCCGAGTGAGAGCATCAGGACTGGTAGGGAACGAACTTTCATATTAGCAGTTAAACTCATAGTGTTCTAAATTGGTTATTTTATGATTATTAATTGTACAAAATATTTTTACCCCAGTTTCCAGCCTTCGCGGTAGTTGTGTTTGATATACTCCTGGGCCGCCTGCTTGGCGTTGATCTTGGTATATCGGGTATCGAACTTCGGATCCCCATCGATTACCGTAAAGTTGTCAGAAGTCACAATGTTGATTTCCTCATTGTCGCCAATGTTGGTAATCTCCATCTTCTCGCCATCCCACTCCAGCTTTCGCTTGAGATCCTGCAGACGCACCGCCAGGTTCCCCATCACAACCACTTCGTTGAATGGGCCGGCATATCCAAAGTGAGAACTGGCTTCTTTGCGGTTTCTCTTGTTTTCCTTGGCAGCCCGTACCCAGTCCATCTCGTGGTTCTTGGCCTCTACCCGTGGAAGGGTTTTAGGAACGTTTGGATTTTCTCTTCCAATAATTTGAGGATTTCTTCCGTAGGTACCGCAGATAATGGTTCCCTTGGTTCCAATGATCATGGCTCCTCCTCCGCTATCTCCCATCATCTCACCATCTTTTAGTCCTTCAGGACGCTCCGGCATCAGACCTCCGTCATACCAGGTCATCTTCATGGCTGGGCGGTTGATCTTATCCAGACGGCCCATCTCAGGGAAATAATAGGTTACTTTCTCTGCAATAGGAGCACTCTCGGTGTTCACCTGAGAAGAGCTTCCTTCAAAGGCTACAGGGTGCCCCAGATCCAGTGCAAAATATACCGGGTCCATAATATGACAACCCATATCCCCTAAAGCTCCGGTTCCAAAATCCCACCAGGCTCTCCAGTTCCAGGGAGTATAGGAAGGATGATACGGACGATACTGAGCAGGTCCGATAAACAGATCCCAGTCCAGGGTCTCGGGTACCGCAGGAGTCTCTCTTGGACGCTCCAG
>JAJUIC010000156.1 GCA_029265595.1 Flavobacteriaceae bacterium | reverse complement strand
GAAGAGTCCTTACTGCCGCAGTGCAATACGCCAATGATCGGGTTCAGTTCCAAACCCCTATTGCAAATTTCGGAGCCATTAAATACAAGCTCGCCAATATGGCCACTGCCGCCTATGCAGGAGAATCTGCCTCTTACCGGGCTGCCAAGGATATAGAAGACCGAATTGCCATTCGAAAGCAGGAGGGGAATTCCCCGCAGGAGGCAGAACTAAAAGGAGTGGAAGAATTTGCCATTGAATGTTCCATTTTAAAGGTAGCCGCTTCTGAGGACCTTCAAAACTGTAGTGACGAGGGTATTCAGATTTTCGGAGGCATGGGCTTTTCAGCAGATACGCCTATGGAGGCGGCCTGGAGGGATGCCCGTATTACCCGTATCTATGAAGGGACCAATGAAATCAACCGAATGCTGACCGTAGGCATGCTGGTTAAAAAAGCCATGAAGGGTCACGTCGATCTGCTGGGACCGGCCTCAAAAGTGGCAGAAGAGCTTACCGGAATTCCATCCTTTGATAAACCGGATTATTCCGAGTTACTCTCCCAGGAAAAGGAAATGATCAAAAAGCTTAAGAAGGTGTTTTTGATGGTAGCGGGTTCAGCCGTTCAGAAATATGGTCCTGATCTTGAGGAGCATCAACAGCTCCTGCTGGCTTCGGCCGATATCCTCATTGAGATTTACATGGCTGAATCCACCATCCTGCGCGCCGAAAAAAACGCCAGGCGCTTTGGCCAGGAAAATCAGAAAGTACAGATTGCCATGGCACAACTGTATTTGTATCAGGCCGTGGAACTCATAAATCAGAAGGCTCGTGAAGGGATTATATCCTTTGCGCAAGGAGATGAGCAGCGCATGCTACTGATGGGGCTCAGACGCTTTACCAAGTATGAGAATTATCCCAATGTAGTGGCACTTCGAAATCTTATTGCCGATAAGGTTATTGCCGAAAACCGCTACCCCTTTTAGGATTAAGTAACCCGTCACATTTGACAAAAACCCACCGGAAGAACAGAATTCCTGGTGGGTTCTTTTTTTGCCAAAACTTTAACGCTCTAAGCCCCCTACTTTTTTTAGCTTAAAAAGAAAAAGGATATGGGAAGCACATTAAAGTTCGTTCTGGTGACACTCCTTATTTTAGTTCTTGTCTATGGCTTTATACATTTCGTTTTACGAAAGATTGGAAAAGACCGCAGAAACCTGTTGCCTGCCAATTTTGTCGCCAAGGTCAAGTTCCCGCTGATCCTCTTACTGCTTGCCTTTGCGCTTCAGGCAGCACTTATCCGGGACACCTACTTTTCACTTCCTGAATATTACGGGCTGTTTAATCAAATCAAGAACCTGCTCTTTATCCTGAGTTTCACCTGGTTTGTCATTATCGGGATTCGAACCACCAAAAAGATTCTTCTTAAACGCTACGACATCACGCTGGCAGACAATCTCAGGGCCCGAAAACATACCACCCAGCTCAATATTTTAGAACGCATTCTGATTTCGATGGTCATCGTTCTGGGGATTGGCTTTGCCCTGCTCTCTTTTGACGGAATTCAGGAGGTAGGAGTCAGTATTCTTACTTCTGCGGGAATAGCAGGGATAATCCTGGGACTTTCAGCACAGAAAATGATCGGGACCCTCATTGCAGGAGTTCAAATTGCCCTGACACAACCCATTCGGGTGGATGATGTGGTCATTGTGGAAGGAGAATGGGGACGTATTGAGGAGATCCGATTAACCTATGTAGTTGTAAATATATGGGACAAGAGACGCCTGGTGGTTCCCACTACCTATTTCATTGAACAGCCTTTTGAGAATTGGACCCGCACCACCTCTGAACTGTTAGGTACGGTTTACCTTTATGTGGATTACCGTCTGCCCGTGGATGAACTTCGAAAAGAACAGACCAGGATATTGCAAGAGACCAGTCTGTGGAATGGAAAGGTTGATGTGATTCAGGTGGTCGAGGGAACCGAGAAAACCATGCAAATCCGATCTCTGGTAAGTGCCAAGGACTCCGGAACTGCCTGGGACCTTCGGGTGCTGGTTCGCGAGAAGTTGATAAGCTTCATTCGGGACAATTATCCTGAGAGCCTTCCCACTGCCCGCATTCAATTGGAAAATTCCGAGAAAACCACAGCCTGATTAATTCAAAACCAGGCTGCGAGCCCTTTCTTTTTTTAATGCTTAAAACGAAGCTTCATCCTTTATTTTCGAAGAGAAACCTCGTGGGGCCTTAGAGCCTTTTGCAAAATTAGCCGCAGTTTCTATCAGGGCCAGATGAGAATAAGCCTGTGGAAAATTCCCTAAGAGCCGTTTGGTTTTAAAGTCGATGTCCTCACTGAACAGCCCCAGGTGATTGCTGTAGCACAACAACTGTTCGAACATCTTTTGTGATTTTTCATGCTCTCCTATCTTGTAAAGACTGTTGATAAGCCAGAAGGTACAAATGGTGAAAGAAGAAGAAGGGAGACCAAAATCATCCTTGTTCTTGTATCGATACATCAGCCCATCCACACAAAGCTCCCGCTCGGTGGCCTTGACCGTGCTGATATACCGAGGATCCATGGCATCTATAAAGCCGTAGTCTTCCATAAGTAAGGTCGAGGCATCCATATCATAGGAGCCATAGGACTGTGTATAAGCCTGCACTTCTGGATTCCAGGCATTGTCATAAATATCCTGATAGATTTCCTGCCGCAGATTTTTCCACTTCTCCGCATTGATCCCCTTGCGAAGAATCTCCCCTATTTTAACCGCCCGGTCTACTGCGACCCAACATAGGAGCTTGGAGAAGGTGAATTGGCGCTCTTCTGTTCTGAATTCCCAGATTCCCTTATCAGGTTCTTTCCAATGCGCCTCCACAATGCGAACAATGCCCCTTGTGATGGTCCATAATTCTTCACTGTTCTCCATGGTGGTATCAAAACGCATGAACTGCTGATAGATTACTTCCATCAAAATCCCATAAATGTCGTTTTGCCGCTGAACATAGGCCGCATTTCCGATTCTCACAGGTTTGGAACCCTGATACCCATCCAGATGATGCAGGATCTGTTCGGTGAGGGTTTTATGTCCGTCAATCCCGTACATGATCTGTATCTTTTCGTCCTTGTCAGGAATGATATCAATGATGAATTGAAGAAAATTCTGGGCGGACTGCACATGCCCTAGTCCCGACATGACCTTTATTACCATGGAGGCATCCCGAATCCAACAAAAACGGTAATCCCAGTTCCTGACTTCTCCAATGGTCTCGGGAAGCGACGTGGTAGCCGCAGCAAGAACAGCTCCTGATTTTTCATAAGTCAGCGCTTTTAAAACCAGAGCGCTTCTACTGATTTCCTCATCGTACATATCGTATTTGGTGGTGGTTTCACTCCACTCCATCCAATAGGACTTGGTAAGCTGAAACTTCAGGTAAGCCCGCTCCAGATTCTGCTCCTTGAGTTTTTCATGATATCCCAACAGGAAAAAGGCATTTCCCGTAAGGGTAATTTCATCCTTTTCCAGAATCTTATCAAAGTCTAAATTGGAATACAAATAGAGCGAATCGTATTTCCCGTCCCTGGTATAACTTTTAATATAGAACCCATGACTGTCGGTATAGGTCTTTTCTTTGGCGTAATTCAGGCGCGGTTCGTAATCCACCACAAGTTTAGGAGTACCTTTTAAAACCCGGATGAACCGGATCACATCAGGCGGTGCGTAAAAACTTCCATCCGGCTTGAGGTAGCGAG
>JAJUIC010000011.1 GCA_029265595.1 Flavobacteriaceae bacterium | reverse complement strand
GTTCCTGAAGCGAAAGTAATTTGGCTTTCTGAATGAAAACATCTTCGTTGGAGGGCTCCAGATGGTGAATTTCATCCAGAAGACTTTCGGCCTCTTTTATTTTACGGTCCATAATCAGAATCTCCACTTTCAGGAGTTTAAGATCTACCGAGGCCGGATGTTGTGAAAGCCCCATTCTGACTGCTTTTTTGGCCAGGGGAAAGGCACCGAATGATAAATAATGATTGATGATTTCTTCGAATTCTATCGCGTCGAAGAAGAATATATCGTTGGTCTTCAGCATGGATCGGAACCGACCTATAGAAGTATTTTCGCCTTCGTCTTTGTACAAGAACATATGCAGAATGTTACTGAATTATACAGTATTAAAATTAAAAATGTTCCTGGCTTCCTCAACTGGTCGTTCATATTGTTGTTAACAATCTAATCAACAGCATTGACGGGGTCCAGATCATTAAGGATATCAATAATGATGCCGCATCCCTCGCGTATTTCCTGCTCCGAGAGGGTCAGGGGAGGGGAGAGCCGGACGGCTTTCTTTTCAAACAGCAGCCAAAATAGAATCAAGCCTCGGTCTTTAGCTTTGAGCACCAGATTGTTAGCTATCTCCTGGGAGGTCAAAATGGGCGCGAGCATCAGCCCTTTACCTCGAACTTCCTCAATCAGCGGATGCACTAAAAGCTCCCGGAACAACTTTTCCTTTTCCAGGGTTTGTGCAATTAACTCCGTTTCTGTCAGTTCTTTCAGAGTAGCCAGCGCAGCTGCAGCAACTACGGGGTTGCCTCCGAAAGTAGTAATATGGCCCATTTTTGGACGCTCACTCAAGGTGTCCATCAGGGCAGCTGAGGCCGTAAAAGCGCCTATAGGCATCCCTCCTCCCATTCCTTTGCCCATGACCACAATATCGGGTACCACATCAAAGTGCTGAAATCCGAAGAGTTTTCCGGTACGACCAAATCCCGGCTGAATCTCATCCAGTATCAGCAGCGCACCCACCGCTTCACAACGCTGCTTCACTTTTCTCAGGTAATCATTCTGGGGAAGAATAAACCCTGCACCACCCTGAATGGTTTCCAGGATGACTGCTGCTGTTTTACTGGTGATCCGCTCCAGGTCCTTGAGGTCATTGTAGCCAATATGGGAAATAGCTCCTACCAGTGGCAGGAAAGGCTTCTGCCTCTCATGGTAGGTCATCAGGCTAAGGGATCCCATGGTGTTACCGTGGTAAGCGTTTCGGGCAGCAATGATTTCACTTCTCCCGGTGGCTCTCCGGGCCAGTTTTAATGCCCCTTCAATGGCCTCCGTCCCGGAATTTACCAGATAGGTTTTTTCCAGGGGATCCGGAAGGTTGGCGGCCAGCAGACGGGTAAGCTCCACCGCGGGCGCCTGAGCATATTCCCCATATACCATGACGTGCATATACTGGTCGGCCTGTTTTTTCACTGCTTCAACAATCCGTGGATGGCTGTGCCCGAGGGTACAGGCAGAAACGCCCGCGACAAAATCCAGGTGTCTGCGACCATCGGAGGAGTAAATATAGGAGCCCCGGGCGTTTTCCACCTCAAGCCCCAGAGGATGCGGTGATGTCTGGGCCTGATATTTTAAAAAATCGTTTTTCATGAAAGTACTGCTTAATGTTCCAATAGAGGCCCAGATGAGGGGTCGTCAGTGGTGGGTTCCACGGTGGAGTCCCGTAGGATTCCCTGAGCCTTAACAGGTTCAACGGGAAGAGAGTCCGTAGGTCTTCTCTCCTCCTCCCGATGCTGTAAATCCTCCGCCTGCAGCCTGGAGCGCTCGTTTAACAAGTGCTGTCCCTCCTGGGGTTCTTCCTGAAAGAAATCCTGGTCCTCCTGCTGAAGCGGGATTCCCCTGATTACGGGAAGATCCAAAGGAGGCTCTCCTGCGAAAAGGTCTTCCACCGAATGCAATTGTTCCTCCCCGCGCCAGTTAAAACCTGGCAGGGTGCGTTCTTCCATAGGGACATCCTGTGCAGGAGTAAGATTTCCGTCGATATTTTTAAAGTAAATGATTTCCTCAATTTCCTGATCTACGAAGTTGATCTGGATGGAGCTTGAAAGGGTTTTATTGATGCCGATCAGATCTCCGTCATCCGTTCTTGGATAATAGAGGGTTTCGGTATTCATCAGGATATCAGCCTGGTAAAGCTCGTTGTCTTCAAACAGTCCAATCAGCTCCTTTCCCTTGATCTGATTGTAGCCATCAATACTGTCTTTTTGAATGAGAAACGCATTATTGAAAACCTTCAAAGAATCCAGTTTCTCTGTCTCGACATTATTGAGAAGGTGAATGGTATCTCCGGTCATTTGGCTGGTTCCGGACCACACCACGGGATTGCCCAGAAGTTTTGTCACTCCGGTTGCCTGTGAGGAATGCAGGGAATCACTCTTGGCGCTCATATCACTGCGGTATAACCGAACATCATAGAAGCCTCTGATTATTCGGTTTTCCGCCGGGCCGGTGATCATGAGGGTATCGCTGTGAATATAAAGCGAATCTTGTTCTTCCTGGGCGCTGATGGCCACTGCGCGTTTGGTAATAAACACCGAATCCCGGTCTCGGAACACCTCTGCGTAATGACCTTTAATGACACTGTTGTTCATGGTGTCAGTCACCTTTATATTATTGGTTGCGGAAGCGAAATTGGTGTTGCGGTCAAAGTAAAGGCTGTCGCCTTCCAAAAAACGGTTTTCATAATCGATTCTTGAATTCCGAACGAAATAGCCGGTATCGCCTCGGGTGTCGTAGAAGCCACGTTCGCAATAAATTTCACTGGTTTCACTGGTGATGGTGGTGGGGCCATAGAAATAGACATGCCCGGTGTCGGAAAAGAAATCCATCTGGGTGGAATGAATTACATATTCAGGATTGGTCAATTCCACATCCGACAGAAAACTATACTTTTTATCTTCCAGATAATATCTACCCACCTGACTTTGCAAGACACTGGCCGTGTCCCGCACGGTTCCCCCACTTCGGTAGTAGGCCTGCTGATTGATTCGATTGAAGAACAGTGAGTCGGTCTCGAGGGTGGTTTGCGGGTTTCGCATAACTACATCTCCGCTGGCAAAGGCAAACTGAGTGGTGCCATTGTACTCCGCGTATTCGCTGTTAAGCGTAATGGTGTCACCCTGGTTCATCCTGACATTGCCATAGGCCATGAAGAAGTTTTCTTCGGCATAGTGAATCGCCTGATCACACCACACCTCAATGCCTTCATGGGTGAAATGCACCTGATTCTCCACTTTGCTCAGGATGGTCGCGCCGGGATACCGGACTTCGTCCCGGATGGTTCGATCACTTTCGTAATCAATCTGCCGGCCTTCCTGGGCAAAACCCATTCCCTCAGCCAATAGGGCAAGGAAAAGTAGGATGTATGAGTGGAGGGATTTCAAGGCTTGAAAATTTTCGTCAAAAATAGCGAATTCTCAAAGAACCCCGGCGCGGGACCCAGGAATTAATTACGAGGGGAGTACTGGCGGGAGGAATTTAACCTCCGCCATCCATTAAAAAGAAAAGCCGCCTTCAAATGCGGGAAGGCGGCCTTAGGTGATTATCTGAATATGGTTTGTTTCCGATCTGGTCCTACCGAAACAATTTTAATGGGAACCTCTAATTCCTGCTCCAAAAAGCTGATGTAAGCTTCCAGTTGTTTTGGGAATTGAGACACCTCTGTCATCCCGGTCAGATCCTGATTCCACCCCTCAAAATGCTTGTAAATGGGGGTGACGTTTTCTGCCTCGATGTTGTATGGGAAGTGCGTGATTTCCTGGCCCCGGTAGTTATAGGCTGTACATACTTTAATGGTGTCGAAACCACTGAGCACATCCGCCTTCATCATAATGAGCTGGGTAACCCCGTTCACCTGTACGGCATATTTAAGAGCTACCAGATCAAGCCAACCGCATCTTCGGGAGCGGCCGGTGGTAGCGCCGAATTCATGTCCCACTCGTCCCATGCGTTCGCCGTCCTCATCAAACAGTTCGGTAGGGAAGGGGCCACTTCCTACCCGGGTGGTGTAGGCTTTGAAAACTCCAAAAACCTCCTGTATCTTGGTTGGAGCAATACCCAGTCCTGTACAGGCACCTGCGGCGGTGGTATTGGAAGAAGTCACAAAAGGATAGGTTCCAAAGTCGATATCGAGCAGCGAACCCTGTGCGCCTTCTGCAAGAATGGTCTTCCCTTGCTTTTGCGCCTGGTGCAAGTACTCCTCACTATCGGTAAACTTCAGCGTTTCAAGTAGTTCGATTCCTTTGAAAAACTCCGTTTCCAGTTCGTCCAGATCATACTGAACATCCACATCGTAGAAATTGATCATTTCTTCGTGCTTGTTGGCCAGGTTGCGGTATTTTTCCTTCCAGTCCGCCATTTCAAGATCTCCGACTCGTATGCCGTTGCGGCCGGTCTTGTCCATATAAGTCGGGCCGATTCCCTTAAGGGTGGACCCGATTTTGGCCTTGCCTTTAGAAGCTTCACTGGCAGCATCCAAAAGACGATGGGTGGGAAGAATAAGATGTGCCTTGCGGGAAATCAAAAGTTTATCCTTCAAGTCCGAACCAAACTTCTCGAGATTTTCGAGTTCTTTCTTCAGAATTACAGGATCAATTACCACCCCATTCCCCACAAGATTAACCGCATCTTTGTGAAATATCCCGGAGGGAATGGTGTGCAGGACGTGTTTGATGCCATCGAACTCTAGGGTATGTCCGGCATTGGGTCCGCCCTGAAACCGGGCAATAATGTTGTAGTTGGAGGTCAGTACATCAACAATCTTTCCCTTGCCTTCGTCACCCCATTGTAATCCGAGTAATAAATCTACTGCCATAAATGTTATTCTTCTTCAGTATTGGTTTTTTTAGTTCCATAAAAATAGAGGGAATGGTTTTTAATATCGATATTAAAAACCTCTTCTATGGTCTGCTTGATTGACTGGATTCTCGGATCACAAAACTCAATAACCTCCCCGGTATCGGTCAGGATGACGTGGTCGTGATTCCTGTCAAAATAAGATTTTTCATACTGGGCCTGGTTCTGTCCAAACTGGTGTTTTCTCACCAGCGCACACTCCTGTAGCAATTCGATGGTATTGTACAGCGTGGCCCGACTGACCCTGTATTTTTTGTTTTTCATTTTGATGTAGAGCGACTCAATATCAAAATGATCATCACTGTTATAAATCTCTTGCAAGATGGCAAAGCGCTCCGGCGTCTTGCGGTGTCCCTTTTCTTCAAGGTACTTGGTAAAGACGCTTTTGACTATAGCCTGATCGTTTCTATCTACTAATTTTTTACTCATAGCAATGTTGTGCAAAGGTATAAGATTATTCACGGGTTACCTTGTCTATCCCGTTTATTTGTTTCAAGTGTTCCACCAATTTATTTAGAATGGTGTTGTTTTTCACTATCACTGTAATACGGCCTGTGAACACCCCATGCGTACTGTCAAAATTGATATTTTGGATATTGACAATCATGTTATTAGAGATCTCCCGGGTCACTTCATTGACCAGCCCGAGGTTGTCGATTCCCTCCAGACGGATGACGGCCTTGAACTCCTCCTGAGACGAATCCTTCCATTTGGCCTGAATGATACGATAAGCAAAATTACTTTGCAACTGGATGGCGTTGGGACAATCCTTTTTATGAACCTTGATCCCTTCACTGACTGTCACAAACCCAAAAACACTGTCCCCGGGAATCGGGTTGCAACAATGGGCCAGTTTATAATCCAGTACTTCCTCGTCTTTTCCAAAGACCAGAAGGTCGTACTTGGTGGTGATTTCCTCCTTATGGATATCTTCCAGTTTCGGAGTTCGCCTGATCTTACTCTTAAAGAAACTCATCAGGGCATTGCTGCGGGAAGCCGCAAATTCCTTGAGCTTTTGATTGTCGATGGTGCCCGATCCCACGCGATAGAACAGATCCAGACTGGTGCGGAGCTTAAAAAAGCTTACCAGCTCATTCACGGTCTTTTCATTAAAAGGAATTTTTTGAGCTCGAAGTTTACGGGCCAGCACGGTTTTCCCTTCCTCCGCAATAGCTTTCTTTTCTTCTTTCAGAGAGCTTTTAATCTTGGCTCTGGCTCTGGCAGTATTGGCATATTCCAGCCAGTTGGAGTTGGGTTTGGCCTTTTCAGAAGTGATGATTTCCACCTGATCGCCACTTTTGAGATTGTGGTTTAGGGGCACCAGTTTTCCGTTGACACGGGCGCCTCGGGTGTGTAGCCCGACCTCAGTGTGAATGCTGAAGGCAAAATCCAGTGGAGTAGCCCCCTTGGGAAGGGATTTGATATCTCCCTGAGGGGTGAATACGAAGATCTCCTTGGAATACAGGTTCAGCTTAAACTGCTCCACAAAATCAACCGCGTTGATCTCAGGGTTTTCCAGGGCTTCCTGAAGTTTATTAACCCATTCTTCCAGACCGTCTTCCTGATTGCCCTGCTTGTACTTGTAATGAGCCGCATAGCCTTTCTCTGCAATTTCATTCATGCGCTCACTGCGAATCTGGACCTCTACCCAGCGGCCCTTCAGGCCCATGACCGTAATGTGGAGGGCCTCATAGCCGGTGGATTTCGGAGAGGAGATCCAATCCCGCAGCCGGGTGGGGTTGGGCCGGAAGTGATCCGTAACGATAGAGTAGATCTTCCAGGCCAAAAATTTCTCATTGGCCCGGTCGGATTTATAAATAATCCGCACAGCGAACTTATCGTAAACCTCATCAAAACTCACGTTTTGATTTTTCATCTTCCGCCGGATGGAGTAAATGGATTTTGGCCGGCCTTTTATTTCGTAGTTGATGTTTTCCTTATCCAGCGATTCCTCCAGGATCTTGGCAAAATCCCGGATATAGGCATCCTGCTCTTCCTTGCTCTCCCGCATCCGGGTAAGAATGTCGTAATACACTTCCGGTTCGGTGTACTTCAGGCCCAGGTCTTCCAGTTCACTTTTGATATTGTAAAGGCCAATGCGGTGCGCCAGGGGAGCATATATGTAGAGGGTTTCCGAGGCGATTTTCTCCTGCTTGTCAGAGCGCATGGAATCCATGGTCTGCATGTTGTGCAGGCGGTCTGCAATTTTGATGATGATTACCCGTACATCATCGTTCAGGGTCAGGAGCATCTTGCGGAAGTTTTCCGCCTGCAGGGAAATGTCCTTATCGTTATTGAGATAGGAAATCTTCGTCAGGCCATCCACGATCCGCGCCACTGTGGGTCCGAATTGTTCATCGATATCCTCCAGGGTATAATGAGTGTCTTCCACTACGTCATGAAGCAGGGCTGCAGCGATACAGGTCGCATCCAGTCCAATTTCCGAGGCTACAATTTTTGCCACGGCAATGGGATGGAAAACATAGGGCTCTCCGGATTTGCGGCGCTGGTCCTTATGGGCATCCACTGCTGTGTCAAAGGCACGGCGAATCAGCTTCTTATCATCCTCTGTCAGAGTCTGGTAGCTGATGCGCAGCAACTCCTTGTACTGCCGGGCAATTTCCCTGTTTTCTTTTTCTGTAGGGGTCTCGATCATAATGAACTAAAAGTACGATTTAGATTGAAAACAAACAATTTAATTAGCGCTCAAGGTTGGCCAGCCGCAGCGCCAGAGGGGGGTGGGAATAATAAGCAAACACATAGGCCGGATGCGGGGTGAGGTTGCTTAAACTTTTTTTGGACAACTTCTTTAATCCCCCAACCAGGGCCGCAGCGTCAAAGGTGGTTTTGGCAAAGTTGTCTGCCTGATACTCAAATTTCCTCGAGAGGTAGTTCATCAGCAGACCCGTGAGCGTGGATATCGGGCTGTAAAGCAGTGCAAAAGCAACCAGGCCCACGTGAAAACTAGGCTCGGAAACCCCCAGAGCCCCCGAAAGAAGTGGGCTCCCCACAAAGAGCGAAAGCAGCCATAGGGCGATTCCCGTTGTCATGATGCTCATTCCGAGGTTTATCAGAATATGGTTTTTGCGGTAATGGCCCACTTCATGGGCCAGAACAGCCACAATTTCGTCCTCTTGCAGCTCATCGATCAGGGTGTCATACAGGGTGATGCGCTTCTCTTTTCCAAAACCCGAAAAATAGGCATTGGCTTTGGTGCTTCTTTTAGAGCCGTCAATCACGAAGATATTTTCCAAATCAAATCCTTCCTTTTTGGCATAGGCTTCTATTTTCTCCCGCAAACTGCCCTGGGGCAGGGGTGTCTGCTTATTGAACAGCGGGACAATCAGCCGGGAGTAGAACATATTTATAAAAACACTCACCACACTGACCAAAATCCAGGCATACCACCAGAAGTTTTGGCCGCTCCACTGATAGAACCAGATAATAAGGGCCAGGATCAAACCGCCCAGAACCAGCATCATACCCCATCCTTTGAGCTTGTCTAAAAAGAAGGTTTTTATGGTGGTTTTGTTGAACCCGAAACGCTCTTCAATGACAAAAGTGTGGTAGTAAGAGAATGGCAGACTCAGCAAATCACTGGCCAAAAACAGCATGCCGAAAAAACTCAGGCCCATCAGTACCGGGTGATCAAAAAGAGTTCGGGACAGATGGTCTGCAAAGGCAAATCCATCAAGGGACAGAAAGGCCATTAAAGCCACCAGGGAGAAGGTCGATGTGATGAGCCCGAATTTGTAATTGACCAGCTTGTATTTTTGGGATTGCTGGTATTCCTGAGGATCGAAAACATCCTGAAGCCTCGCTGGAATAGGTGCTTTGAAACGACGCGCATTCAGATAATTTAGAAGCGTGTCCAGTAAGAAATCAAGGATAATGATCCCGACCAGAATTATAAAGACTGTATTTTCATTCATCGGTTTTGGTACTTATCAGGTGAATTTTCGTTGACGGCAGGCTTCAAATAGTAGAATGCCGGCTGCCACCGACACATTCATAGAATCTATTGCACCTCTCATGGGAATGATGATATTTTGAGTCGAGGCTTCCCGCCATTCCTTACTCAGGCCCTGGTCCTCTGTACCCACCACAATGGCACAGGCCCTTGTCAGATCTACCTCGGTGTAGGGAAGGGAAGCCTGCAGGGCAGCAGCATAAATGCCAATACTTCGGTTCTGCAGAAAAGTAATAATCTCTGAGGTGCTCCCGGTGGCCACCGTATTGGTGAAAACACCTCCCACACTGGAGCGAATTATATTGGGATTGTACAGGTCTGTTTTGGGATTTGCAATAAGTACCGCATCCACTTTAGCCGCATCCGTCGTCCGGAGCAGGGCTCCGATATTACCGGGTTTCTCGGGTGCTTCTGCCACCAGGATCAGGGGATTCTTGGAGGAAAGCTCCAAAAGATCCAGGGAAGTTTCTTTGGCCACTGCTAGTGCCAGAATACCCTCTGAGCCGCCTCTGTAGGCCAGCTTTCGGTATACTTCCTCACTGAGCTGGGTCAGGGCGAGATCGGAGGGGAAAGCCCCTAGCAAATTTTCCAGCTGATGCTGAGGAATCAATTCCAGGCAAAAGAAGATTTGACGGATTTCATATCCGCCTTTCTGCGCCAGCAGGAGCTCACGCTGTCCTTCAATCACAAAAAGGCCTTCCTTGCGACGGGTCCTGGATTTTTCCTGCAATTGCAACACCCTTTTGATTTCGGGGTTCTGCGTACTACTGATCGATTTATACCTCATAATGCAAATATAAGCAGTCGGGGGAATCGACCTCCTAAATAGGCATGGGATGAAAAGGCTAAAGTTAAAATATTTTAAAATGAAGCCCTGAACCTACAGGATTATTTTAAAATGTTATTTCGGTCAGAAATTATTCATTAATTTGTTGTGAGATATCATGTCGTTATAAGAAAATATAAAAGAGGAACACAAAACCCACTGAAAATGAGTAAGAAAAAGAACGTACTATCCATTCCCGATGCTGTTAAAGTCATTTCGTTTGTACTGGCTGCCGTCCTGATGACATCCTGTGCCCAGAAAGTGGTCTTTCCGGATTCTGCTGCCTTACCGGGTGCCGATGCCGTCCTGAAAGTGAACAAAAACAAGAACAACAATTATGAACTGGAATTGGAGGTGGACAATATCGCCAAACCCAATCGCCTGACCCCGCCCAGAAATAACTACATCGTCTGGTTGGAAACCCGGTCTCACGGAACCATCAACATCGGTAACCTTCGGGTGTCCGATAAGAATAAGGCTTCCATGATTACTGTAACCCCATATGAACCGGTTCGGGTATTTATTTCAGCCGAAGACCGGCAGGACGTAATTTTCCCGTCCTCTCAAATTGTACTAAACTCCGATGAGTTTGAAGTTGATTGAGATGAACCATAAAAAAACGCCCGAGCTAAGATCGGGCGTTTTGTGCTGGTATGAACCATTTTTTACTCCTGCTGGTGTCCGAACTTTTCGGAATAGCGACGGGCCAGTTCCGTCTGATGGGTCTGTAGGCTGATATCCCTGCCCTGAATAAAGGCCCGGGCAACCTTGTTGGTTCTCATATCCAGGGCATCGCCCTGGCTGATAAACAGCGTGGCTTCTTTTCCTGCTTCCAGGGTTCCCAGACGGTCATCAATCCCCAGAATCTTTGCGGTGTTGGAAGTGATCATTTTCAAAGCTTCTTCCTTATCGGCGCCATGTGCGACCACCGTCCCGGCGTAAAAGGGAAGGTTACGGGTGTTCATTCGCTCCATACTTCCACTGGATTCCAATCCGACCAGAACACCGGCTTGTTGCAGCAGGTGGGCCAGTTTGTAGGCCTGGTCATAATCATCATCGGCCTGAGCCGGCCGGTTATGGACCCGGCCCACAAGCACGGGAATGTTGCGCTGAACCAGTTGTGGTGCAACCTTATAGGCGCTGGCACCTCCAACCAGCACGACATTTTCCAACTCCTGCGCATCCACGAAATTCAGCAGGTCGATGATTTCCCGTTCCCCATCAGCATGAATAAAGAGTTTTGCCTGCTGATTAAAGATTTTTTCCATGGCGGCAAAAGGAAGATGGGCCTGATTGCGTGGACCTGCAACATAGGCTCTGGCATTGGCGAAAAAAGTTTCAATTTCCGCGATTTCTTCCTGATAAGCTTTATTGGGCTGGATACCGGGATCTTCTCCCATCCACCAGCGGCCACGCCTAACGCTGCTGGGCCAGTTCAGGTGAATGCCGTCATCTTCGTAAAGAACTGCATCCTCCCAGTTCCATGCATCAAATTGGACAATGGAGGAGGTGCCGGAAATCCTTCCGCCTCTAGGGGTAATCTGTCCGACCAAAACTCCGTTGGGTCGCATACTTTCTACCACCTTACTCTCTGCGTTATAGGCAATCAGACTGCGTACATGCGGCAAAAAATCTCCCAGTTCATCTTCATCATCCGATGCCCGGATGGCGTCGATTTCCACCAGACCCAGAGTACTGTTGGGAGCAATGAATCCTGGGTACACATGTTGTCCTTGCGCCTGAATGACGGTTCCCTGTGGTTGCCCCTGAGTGGCAGACCCCACACTGGTAATGTGGCCATTCTCTATTATAATCAGGCTGTTTTCTACCACCTGACCATTTCCTATATGCGCGGTGCCCCCCACGATGGAAATGGCTTGGGACTGAGCCGGGGCGGGAGTCTGTTGAGCACTACTGCTTCCTACGATAAGCAGAAAAGCAAGTAACACGGTAATATTTAAGATCTTCATTGGAATTCATTTTTAAAATAAAACTTCAGTATCGCAGTGCATTTCTTCTTTTTCCTGAGCTTTGCCAGGCACGGTCTTTACACCACGGTTCTTAGCTTGTAGCAACTGGGTGGTGATAAAGTTCTTTTGCTCAGCCAAATCTTGGCGAAGCTGCGCGTCGCGCTCCAGGTCAAAATACACCACCCCTTCGATCATTGTTTTTTCTGCCTTGGCATAAATAGAAAGAGGATGATCGGTCCAAAGCACCAGATCGGCATCTTTACCTTCGCGGATACTCCCGACACGGTCGTCAATCCGCAATAGTTTAGCGGGATTCAGGGTGATGAACTTCAGCGCATCCTCCTCCGAAACATTTCCGTATTTGATGCTCTTTGCAGCTTCCTGGTTGAGTCTTCGGCTCATTTCAGCATCGTCAGAATTAATGGCAACCGTGACTCCTTCATTGTGCATGATGGAAGCGTTTTGAGGAATGGCATCCAGTACCTCGTATTTGTAGGACCACCAGTCCGAGAAGGTGGACCCGCCAATGCCTCTTTCCTGCATCTTATCAGCCAGTTTATATCCTTCCAGAATATGGGTAAAGGTATTGATGTCGAAGCCCATCTGATCGGCTACATGCATTAGCATGTTGATCTCCGTCTGCACGTAGGAGTGAGCCGAAATATGGCGCTCCCCATTGAGAATTTCCACCAGGGTCTCCATTTCTATGTCTCTCCTGTAAGGCTGTCCGCTGTTTTTTCGGGCCTGGTACTCCTTGGCTCGTGTAAAGTAATCGATAAATACCTGTTCCACACCCATCCGGGTCTGTGGGAAGCGGGAGAAACTGTCCCAGTTGGATTGCTTGACATTTTCCCCCAGGGCAAACTTGATAAACTTCGGGGAGTCATCCAGAATCAGGTCTTCTGCCGAGCCGCCCCATTTCATCTTGAGGATGGCGGATTGTCCACCAATGGGATTGGCAGAACCGTGGAGCAGTTGCATGGTAGTGACGCCACCGGCCAGATTTCTGTAAATGCCTATGTCATCGGGATCCACCACATCTTCCATTTGTACCTCCGCCGAGGAATTGTGACCACTTTCGTTAATGGCAGAGGCTGCAATATGAGAATGTTCATCAATGATTCCGGGAGTCAGGTGCTTTCCGGTGGCATCAATGACGCGAGCTCTTCTGGAACTCAGGTCCTGGCCGACCTCGGCAATTTTCCCGTTACGAACCAAAACATCCGTGTTTTCAAGAATCCCCTGATCCTCATTGGTCCAGACCGTGGCATTTTTGAAAAGAATGGTTTCCTGCTCCGGAAGTTCCTCAAAGCCATAAGCCAAATTCGGGTAACTTACCGGCACGACCTCCCAGGTTTCATGGTCGTTTTTGTTTTTGTTGTCGGAAGCCAGATCCTCGGTTTTAACGGCTGTAAAAGTAGTTTCAGAACCATCTTCCAGTACTGCTTTTCCGTTTATCTTGCTGAATCCAGGTGTTATTCTGGCCACCAGGCGCGTAAACCGCTGGTCCGTTGTATCAGCAGAGGAAAGCAGAAGGGTCAGCCAGTTGTCCTGGTAACTTACTTTGGATCCTATTTTTTGATCTCCACTGTTAATACTGGCACTGGGTTTAGAAGGCGGACCGGTGATTTCCATCTCGTAGGAAGTACCTGCTACCTCCAACTGGTACTTTCCTCCAATAGGAATGATACTCATGTCTTCTATGACATTGCGCTCTCCCTGGACCCAGTTTTCATAAATCACGGTTTCCTTGTCAAAGTAATCCCCCGATGTGATGAAGAAATTGGCCCACGCGCCTTCCTGAAGGCTTCCAAGGTTTTGCTCCTGTCCCAATAGACGGGCAGGTGCGGTGGTCAGCGCCTCCAGCGCTTTTTCTTTTTCCAGGCCAAAAGCAACGGCCTGGATGAGGTTGTTTCTGAACTCGTTGCCGGACTCAAAACTGGTCAGGACAAAGGGCACTTCTGCCTCCGATAGCATCCGCAGGTTGGAGGGAGCCTGATTCCATTGTTTTAGTTCCTGCAGACTGACATAGCTGGCCAGTAAGGGATCTTCCATGTCAATGGCTTTAGGGAAATTGACCGGAACTATATAAGTGGCGCCGGTATTTTTTACCTGATCCAGTTTCTCGTATTCAAATCCATCCCCTACAATGGCATACTGAACCCCGAATTCATCTCCCAGTTTATCGGCGCGCAGGCCGTTTAGCAGATTTCCGGCTTTGAAAATCTGGAGTAAATCTCTGTTGCGATTGAAAGCCTCCAGAGCCAAATCTTTATTGGTGGCTCCTCCCTTTGCGTACCAATCTGCATCGTGGTGGACCTGCCGAATCAGGGCCATGGCTCCCATAAGGGAAGTTGGGTACATTTGCTGGGACTTGCTACTTTTTTCGAAAGAAAGGTACTGCGCGGTGCGGTCGCTTAGGATTCTGGTTCCCAGCTCATCATCGGAGCTCAGGCTCACAAGCATTCCGGTTCCCCGGATAATACCGTCAGGAGTGTGGGTGCTGACCACCCCAAAACCCTGTTTGCGCAAGTTTTCAGCATCCGACTGGCTAAATTGAAAATGATCCTGAACCCGTGTTTCTGGCCTGATGTGATCGTTCCAGTAGTAGCCTTTGCGGGATGCTTCATACTGAGGATTGCTTCTTCGGCCACGTTGGGGTTCTTCCTTAGACACTCCGAAATGAGTAAAGACATCAATAAAAGAAGGGTAGATCTCCTTTCCTTCCAGGTCTATCACCACACTATTCTGAGGGACAGAAACATTTTTTCCTACTGCTACCACCTTTCCATCCTGGATGGAGAGCATCCCGTTTTCAATGGTTTGGGTGGGTGAGAGATGTATGGTCCCATTTCTGAACACCGTGTAATTGGTGTTTTTAGCAGCCTGTACTCCCGTATTTGAGGGAAAGTACTCTTGCGCCTGCAGCCCGAAAACCCCGACCAGCAGGGCGCACATAAAAAGTTTTAATTTCATGAAAAGTTCAAGGTTTAATGTAGACTTAAAATTTTGGAAAGGGAAAGTTAACAAAAATTCACAACTGGCATAAGAAATTAGTTCCTTTCTGATTAGAGGAAGGAGCTTTTCCTAATATTACTGCATTCTGTTATTGAAGTTCCTGCTTTTCGTTTCTCCTGAAATGTGCCTGTATTCATTTTTTGATGGAATTATATTTTACACCCACATAAATACCAACCCATACTCCCAAGAGTAATACGACTCGGCCTACCACTTCAAATATTTCCAATTGTATCAAAATGCCCCCTAACAGAAGTAGGCCGCCAATAGCACATCTCAAATAAGTTTCCCTCTTCATGAATATGTAAATTGAACGTTTCTAGGACCTAGTGGCTCCATCCCTGGTCACTATATACTATACTTATATAAAGAACCGGTATCTCCAGCTACGAAGGTAATGAGCAATGTCACAGTGCCTCCAGGTGTTGTAATGAATTGTCAAAATTTCATTGCAGTATAATGAAAAGCTCGATAAAGGCCGGAGAAATCATCAAATCATTAATGTCTTATCAAAATGTAAACTGGTCCATCAATATAAGGAGCCCCCAAAGTCATTTTATCAGAAGCAACATTACATGGTTCTTCTACATTTTCAATTATTAAACTACCTTTTAGCGGATCGTTTTTATCTCCGGTGGCATCAGACTGTTCAAATTGATATTCATAATTACCAGGCTGGTACATCCAAGGTTCCATTTCTATGTCACTCGTTATGGTTAAGATTCCATCCGAGGTAAATTGATAAAAAATACCATTATTGGAATAGTCATAATCATTCATCATTGATAAGACTTCTACCAGCTTCCATTTTCCAGTTATTGATGTGTCAGAGGTACCATCATCTCTGGAGCAACTAGTACTAACAACCAAAATAATGAATAAGCTGAGGGTATATGCTGACTTCATAATACTATTCTTTGTTAATATTTAGGGCCTCAGTGGACTTAAAGCCAAATAAAAAATGATGAAAACAAATTTTATTCAAAAAATTTCTACTACCGGAGTGTCTCGAAATATAATTTACCAGAAGCGCAAATAAATCCTCCGATTTTGCAGAATCTTTAAGTAAATACTGCAGGTGTTTATAGTATAAAGGTATACTGATTTTGAAATTATGAAATCCGTTCGGTAATTATCAGCCGGTAAATCTTATAGACTACGTTTGGCAAGAGCTTCCATGGATTTGTTTGCAAATTTTTTAGGGAAACCCTTTCTTAGAAGTTAACTCTTATTTGCGAACAACAGTTCTTACCGCAGATCAATGGCTTCAGACCAGACAATGGACACGTTCAGACACTGAAAATTCCATTGTTCATTAAGAGAGGCCATGGAATACTAATTCCTTTACAGAATGTTTTCACCTATGGGATCTATGTGAAGATTGAATCGCAGGGCTGTAGTTTCCTGCTGCAGGTAATTCACCAGGAGCGCTACCACATAGCTGTAGCTTTTCATGCCATCTGCCTGATTGTTGGCTTTGAGATAACTGTTATACGTGAACATAAAGAGAGGCTCAAAGGGATTGGTATGGGCCTCCCAAAACTGTTGTACTTCCCGGTAATTCTCCAGGACTCCTTCGTTTATGGTCTCGAGAACTTCAGTGGCCAGCCTGGGATCCCGCCGGCCGAGTTCACTCAGGGAATAGCTCAGGGCAAAAGTATATCCCGAATACCTGAAGTAAGGATCGGGATGATTCATGGTAGCCAGACACGCAATGAAATTGGCTTCGTTTTCAGCGGCAAACCCCAGTTGATGTCCGATTTCATGACTTGCGGTAGTCGGAATCCGGTAAGGCACGATTTGCGTGTTTACCTGGCCTTCATTGGTCAAAGGGTTGAGGTACCCATTAAATCCCATGTAGGTCAGGGGGATACTGTAAAGGGAGCGTTTGAGACTTGGATTTTTGTATTCCAGTTCGGGAAAGTCTCTCTGAAGGTGGGAAAAACCCTCTACTGCTAAATCCAATAACTGAGATTTGGAATGAGGCACGACCACTTTGGTGGAATCGTTGCCGGTTATTTCCAGCTGTAGCTTGTTGGACTGTTCTGCCAGTTGCCGGGTCAGGCTCAGTAGCTCCTCGGTAGTATAATCATGGGCGATTTCCAGGGTCTGGTGCAGGGGAGGCCGGTAGTAGTTCAGGCCCCAGAACAAATTAAAACAGGCATAGAGAACCGAAAGAGTGGCCATGGCATGGGGGATCCAGCGCCTGGGATTCTTAAATCGCTGTTTTAGGCGGCGAAGGAGCCATCGGATCAGTAGGATTCCCAGAAAGGTGTAAAGCAGGTCGCCAAGGGAAAACGGAATCCAGCTGAGGGCCCAGCGAAGATTTCCCGATAATTCGGGATAGATGATCTTGCTATACCAGTGCTCTACAAAAGCAGGATACCTGGAAAGAATGCGGACAGCTATTATTTGCACGGGGAGCAGAATAGCCAGAATCACAACTGATTTTTTCTTCACGCCAAACCTGTTTGAAGTTCAAATGTACAGGAATATTTTTTCCCGGAAGGAGGAAGTTGGAGGAGGGTGGGCAAATGTCCCCTTGTGCTTTTGCCAAGTTCCATATCTTTGCTTAAAACACAAAAACGACCCAATGAATACAGAAATAAGAGCCTTAGAGCCACAGTCCCTATGGAATCACTTCGCAGACCTCAATGCAGTGCCCAGGGCTTCTAAAAAAGAAGAAAGGGTGATCGAGTTCATGAAAGCTTTTGGAAATAAGCTCGGACTGCCCACCCAGGTAGATGAGGTTGGGAACGTCATTATTCGAAAGCCCGCAACTAAAGGCATGGAGCAGCGAAAGCCAGTGGTTCTACAGTCTCATCTGGATATGGTCCATCAAAAGAACAATGATGTTGATTTTGATTTTGACACTCAGGGAATAGAGATGTATATCGATGGGGACTGGGTACGTGCTAAAGGAACCACCCTTGGAGCAGATAATGGCCTGGGTGTGGCCACCATTATGGCCATTCTGGAAAGTGATCAGATCGCCCATCCACCCCTGGAAGCTCTTTTTACCATAGATGAAGAAACCGGAATGACCGGCGCCATGGGGCTGAAACCCGGTCTTTTGAAAGGGGAAATTCTACTGAACCTCGATACGGAGGAAGATGATGAGATCGGAATTGGCTGCGCCGGGGGAGTGGATGTCACCGCTACCCGCAGCTATCAGCAACAGGCAACTCCTGCTCATAGCACGGGATTACAAATCCGCCTAAGGGGACTTCAGGGAGGCCATTCGGGAATGGACATCATCAAGGGACTTGGAAATGCCAACAAGCTGATGAACCGATTGTTGTGGGCAGCCACAAAAGAAGGAGGCCGCATTGCGTCAATTGACGGCGGAGGTCTGAGAAATGCGATTCCTCGGGAAAGTGAAGCGGTAGTGGGGGTGCCTGCTGATCAGCTGGAAGGAGTTAAGGCCGCAGTGAATCGCGCTTTTGATGCCATAAAAGAGGAGTATAAGGCACTTGAACCCAAGATGCAATTGAGTCTGGAGCAGACCAGGGCTCCCGAGGCTGTTATGGAAGTGGAGGCCCAGCGGGAGTTGCTGGGTGCTCTTTATGGAGCGCACAACGGGGTGTACAGGATGAGCCCGGATATCGAAGGCCTGGTGGAGGCCTCTAACAACATTGCCCGGGTCGAGGCTAAGGAAGGTCGCATTCAGGTACTATGCCTGACCCGTTCCTCAGTGGAATCTTCAAAGGAAGATCTAGCTAATGCCCTGCAAAGTGTATTTGAGCTGGGCGGATTTCAGGTGGAGCGCTCAGGAGCGTACCCGGGATGGGCTCCCAATATGGAATCTCCCATTCTCTCGGTTCTGGATGGAATTTATCAGGAAATGAATCAGGAAAGGGCCAATATAGCTGCCTGTCATGCCGGGCTGGAGTGTGGGATTTTAAAAGAATCCTATCCACATATGGACATGATTTCTTTTGGTCCCACCATCAGAGGAGCCCATTCCCCGGATGAGCGGGCCAGTATCTCGTCTGTCAAAAAGTACTGGAATTTTGTACTGAAAGTCCTGGAGAACATTCCGGCTAAAACTGCCTAAGTCCTAATGGCGAAAATTTTAGAGACAGGTTTCATTTGTAGCGAGTGGCCTGTCTCATTTTTTTTCCGTGATAAGCACCTGAGCATGGCCTGGTTTTAACAATATTCCTGTGCATATTTGGAGGAAAAAATACGGTGGGTATTTCGTATTCTGCCCGGGCGGAGTATCTTTGGCAGGACTGACTTGTCTAAAAATTTTAAGGAAGTGTTTGGTCGTTATCAAAAAAGAAGGCTTCTTTGTAGAAACTTGTTTTTAGTACTAAAAGACCCTGGAAAACTCTTTCAATTGACCTAGAGATTACTGTTTAACAAACCACAATTACATGTCAAACAATACCACAACTTCTCAAGCCCACGTCGACTCTTCGGCGCAGGCCAGGCGCTCCATAATTATTATTGGAGCTTTATTTTTTATTTTCGGCTTTGTCACCTGGCTGAATTCATTACTCATCCCTTATTTGCAGATCGCCAATGAACTGACCACCTTTCAGTCTTATCTGGTAACATTTGCATTTTATATTGCCTATGTAGTCATGGCGCCCATTTCCACCAGGACCCTGAACTACTTTGGTTTTAAAAAGGGAATGTCTGTAGCCCTGGTGGTGATGGCTTTCGGTGCCCTGCTTTTTATTCCTGCAGCCATGACACGAACCTATATCGTTTTCCTGACAGGTCTGTTTATTATGGGAAGTGGACTGGCCGTACTGCAAACAGCCTCCAATCCGTATGTCACCATTGTGGGACCACCGGAAGGGGCTGCTAAAAGGTTGAGTATCATGGGGATCTGTAATAAAATGGCTGGAGCCCTGGCCCCCATCATTCTGGGCTTTTTTCTTCAACTGGATAAGGCAGATGCCCTGCGGGCTGAAATTGCCTCTTTGAGTGCCTCGCAGCGTGCTGCAGAACTGGACGCCATGGCCCTTCGAGTGATTCCACCTTATATTGGAATTATCATTGTGCTGCTGGGACTTGCCCTGTGGGTCTATAAATCCGGGTTACCTGAAATTGATAACGATGAGGAAGATGAAGCCTCTGTAGCAGCCAATTCCACAAAAAAGAGTGTCTTTGATTTTCCTCACGTAATTCTGGGCGTTATTGCCTTGTTTTTATACGTAGGGGTTGAAGTAATTGCAGCCGATACCATTATCAGCTATGGTGAGAAAATGGGGATGCCTCTTACCACCGCACAGTTCTTCGCTACAGCTACCATGTTGGCGATGGTAGCAGGTTACATTATAGGTATTGCCGTTATTCCAAAATATATAAAACAAGAGAACGCCCTTAAGCTGTGTGCGATTTCTGGTATCACTTTTACGGTATTGGCCATATTCACCCAAGGCTACTGGTCCATAGCTTTTGTGGCTTTACTGGGACTGGCAAATTCCTTGATCTGGCCGGCCATCTGGCCGCTGGCTCTGGCAGGAGTGGGCCGTTTTACCAGTGCCGCTTCCTCCTTGCTGGTAATGGGTATTGCAGGGGGAGCCATCATTCCTCTTATTTATGGGGCACTGGCTGATTCCTGGGGTGCTCAACAGGCCTATTGGATAGCAGTTCCATGTTATTTGTTTATTCTGTATTTTGCAGTATCGGGACACAAAGTAAGAAAAGCATGAGATCTTATATTCTGGCGGAAAGCAACTGGAAAGACTTAAGGGAGGAGCAAATAAAAATTGCCATCCTCCCCTGGGGAGCAACGGAAGCTCATAATTACCATTTGCCTTATGCCACGGATAATTTTGAAGCGGAATCCATTGCCGCGGAGGCTGCCCGTCTGGCTTGGGAAAAAGGTGTGAAGGCTATGGTACTGCCGACCGTTCCCTTTGGGGTCAATACCGGGCAGGATGATATCGCTTTCTGTATGAACCTCAATCCCAGCACCCAGCTGGCCATTCTTCGTGATCTGATCACGGTACTGGACAGGCAGGGCGTACACAAACTTCTGGTGGTCAATGGTCATGGTGGGAATGAGTTTAAACCGCTTTTAAGACAACTTGGACTGGAATTTCCACGCATGTTTTTACTAATGACCAACTTTTTCCAGATTGGAAATCGGTCGGATTTTTTCGAGGAAGAAGGAGACCATGCCGATGAGCTTGAAACCAGCCTGATGCTTCATCTTCGGCCGGATTTAGTTCGTGCGCTTGATCAGGCCGGTACGGGTGACCAAAGAGCCTCGAAATTAAGCGCCATCCGGGAAGGATGGGCCTGGTCTGAGCGCAAGTGGTCCAAGGCAACCATCGATACCGGGGTGGGAAATCCCAAGAAAGCAACAGCGGAAAAGGGAGCCGCTTATTTTGAACTGGTCACCCGGAAAATAAGTGAATTCCTTGGAGAGTTGGATGAAATTGACCCTCAGAACCGTTATGAAGATCAATAAGAACGATTTAAATTAATAAAAAATGAAGAAGAAACCACTATATCTTATTTTGGTGATGGCCGCCCTATTGGTCGCCTGCTCATCAGAAAAAGAAGTACAATGGTCGGTGAGCCAGGCGGAAGTCCAGGCACCCGCCATCATTCCACAACCTCAGCAGTTGGAACTGGGGGAAGTGGCGTATGAAGTTCCCAGTGACAACCAGATTTCCTATACCGGGGAAGCAGCGGCGTCAGCCCGTTGGCTGGAGCAGCTTCTGGATGGAGCGGGAATCCCTGCCGGAGTATCCTCATCCCAAACCGGAGGATGGCAGTTGCATCTGAGTGATACCTTAAGCCAGCTTGGTGAAGAAGGATACCGGCTGGATATTTCAGATCGCGGTGTTCAAATTCAAGCAGCGACCCAGGCCGGTCTTTTCTACGGAATCCAGACCCTGCGCCAGTTACTTCCCGCAGCTCTCGAGAGCGGGCAGGTGGAAAATCAGCCGGTGCTGCTTCCGGAGCTCCATATAGAAGATGTGCCTCATTACAGTTGGAGGGGAACCATGGTGGACGTGGCCAGAAGCTTCTTTGATCTGGAGTACCTCAAGAAGCACGTGGACCGCATGGCCACCTATAAAATGAACCGACTGCACCTGCACCTGACCGACGATCAGGGATGGCGAATTGAGATAAAAGGTTGGCCTAAACTCACGGAAGTAGGAGGGGATAGCGCCGTCAAGGACGGACGTTCGGGTTACCTGACTCAGGAGGAATATAAAGAGCTGCAGTCCTATGCGGCTGCCCGCAACATTATCATTGTACCAGAGATCGATATGCCCGGGCATATTTATGCAGCGCTTCGATCCTATCCCGAAGAACTGAACTGTCCAGATTATACCAATATCGCTCCCAGAAGAGCGACGCCACCCGAGCCTTACCACGGAACCACTGTGGGTTGGAGTAAGTTCTGTCTGGAAAATCCGGCTATTTATGATTTTGTAACGGACGTAATCAGAGAGATGTCCGAAATCACTACCGGACCATGGATTCATATCGGGGGAGATGAGATTCAGGATCCACGATACGAAGAATTTGTTGTAAAAGCAGATTCCATCGTTCAGGATTTTGGAAAGACCACCATTGGTTGGGAAGAGGTGACCAAAGCTGAGGTAAGCAACAGTTTAATCAGCCAGGTATGGCATGGAAGAGTGGAGAGTGTGGTGGACGTTGAGGTCATTCAGTCCATTTGTGGCCATTTCTATCTGGATCATGCCAACGTGGAAGGGCAGGAGCACACAAACAACTGGTGTAAGTCCGATGGAATCACCCTTGAAGAAGTTTACGATTTTAAATCAGAACACCCGCGTACCCTTGGTGTAGAGGCTCCCGTATGGAGTGAATTTGTCATCACAGATGAGCGTATGGATGATCGTTTCTGGCCTCGCAGCCTGGCGGTGGCTGAAATTGGATGGACTGCACCGGATGCTAGGAATTACGAGGATTTCTTCGAGCGTGTGCAGCAGCAGGTAGGTCGTCTCAATGCCATGGGAATTCACTATTACGAGACTCCTGGAATTGACTGGCAGCAGGGCCAGCGGTCTGACCAGCATAATGATGTTTTTGCAGGCTTTATGCCCGAATAATAAAAAAGAAATAATAAATATGGACAAGATGATTTCCACTACGGAGCAGACTTCCAATTACGACTCTTTGGAAAAGATGAGTACCAAAGAACTTTTGGTCAACATGAACAATGAAGATAAAAAAGTTCCCCAGGCCGTGGAAAAAGCCATTCCGCAGATTGAGAAGTTGGTTGATGTAGTGGTGGAGAAGATGAAGGACGGTGGTAGACTGTTTTATATAGGAGCTGGCACCAGTGGACGACTAGGGGTATTGGATGCCTCAGAGTGTCCTCCCACATTCGGTGTACCTGAAGATCTGGTAATTGGTCTGATCTCCGGAGGGGATACCGCGCTTCGCAATGCGGTGGAAAATGCAGAAGACGATTTTGATCAGGCCTGGAAGGATTTGCAGCCATATCAAATTTCAGATAAAGATGTGTTGGTGGGTATTGCGGCTTCTGGTACCACTCCTTATGTAATTGGAGGGCTTCAGGAAGCCAGAAAGCGCGGTATTGTTACCGGAGGAGTGACCTGTAATGAAGGAAGTCCTCTGGCCAAAAACTGCGATTATCCCGTTGAGGCGGTGGTAGGTCCGGAATTCGTTACCGGAAGTACCCGAATGAAAGCAGGGACTGCACAGAAACTGGTGTTGAATATGTTGACAACCAGTACAATGATCAAACTGGGCCGGGTGGTAGGCAACAAAATGGTGGACATGCAGCTTTCTAATAAAAAGCTGGTTCAGCGTGGAATTAAAATGATCATGGAGGACTCCGGGGTTTCTGAGCAGGAAGCTGCAGATTTACTCGAGAAACACAAAAGTGTCCGGGCTTCTTTGAAAGCACTGAAATCCGAATAAAAGACACACTGATTAGACTTAAATTAGGGGCCGGAATACCAAAAAGGAAATTCCGGCTTCTTTATTTTATGGTGGCGGACAGTTTAGTTGAATGTGGAAGCGGTATTTTGTACCTTAACAAGTCCAAATTCAGCCAGATGAGAATTGACAGCCACCAGCACTTTTGGTATTACAATCCAATAAGAGAAAGCTGGATAACCGATGAAATGTCCCGCATTAGAAAAGACTTTCTGCCCCAGGATTTACAACCTGTATTAAAGAGGAACTCCATAGAAGGATGCGTCCTGGTGCAGGCGGATGACTCGGAAGAGGAAACACTGAGGCTTCTGGACTTTGCTGCTGATGCCCCCTTTGTTAAGGCTGTTGTGGGATGGGTTGATCTGACAGGTGAGGATTGCCGGGAGCGCCTGGAATATTTTTCCGGGAACAAGCTTTTTAAAGGCATCCGGCATACCCTGCAGTCAGCGCCTGAATCTTTTATTTTAGGGGAAGCTTTTCAGAGAGGGATTGGGTTACTTCAGGAATACCGATTAACTTATGATCTGCTTATCTTTCAAGATCAACTACCCGTGGCAACAAACCTGGTAAGCAACCATCCCGGTCAGCCTTTCGTGCTGGACCATATGGCCAAAGTCCGTATTTCATCGGCAGTTGATCCCAACTGGGTAGCCGGAATTAAAGAACTTGCCCGCCAGGAGAATGTCTTTTGTAAGCTCTCTGGTTTTTTGGTGGAAACGGAAGGATTGAAATGGAAACCAGAGGATTTTGATCCTTATTTTGAGACGGTGTGGAATGCCTTTGGGGAAGATCGGTTGATGTATGGTTCCGACTGGCCCGTCTGTCTTGCGGCCGGCACTTATGAAGATACTCTTGAACTGGTAGAGACTTTTTTCGCAAGAAAAGGGTCGCGTGCTTTGCAAAAAATTATGTGGGAAAATGCCTTTAAATTTTATGGACTTTGGAATGAAAAGGAATCGGTAAAAAAACCAGACTAAATTCATCCGGATTCATCGTGGCACGCGCGCATTTTGTTCCAATCCTGGCGGGTCAGGATGAATATGTATTCGAGGCGTACCAAGGTTCGGATTTCCTTCCAGCGAATCACTTGCAACTTGATTTCTATTCATTTATCCGACAGATTAATACTTCTACCACTTTTTTAATCTTACGCATCTGGCCAGAATTGAGCCTATTGTATTTAATTCGGCACTAGTTCCACCCTATAATGGTTTATTTCTGTCATATCCGGGGATTAAGTGTCTATCGGAAATAACGAAAGCAAAATTTTGGAGGATTATTGCAAGCTGTTGAGGAAAAAGATAATCCGGAGGAATTGGATGACGGTGAATTAACCGCACCATTAAAGAGATTGGAGCAGTTAGAAAACCTTCAGAAACCAGCTCCTAAATAGGTAGAACATGCGATTTTACATAACAAGTACCAGTTTTCCAAAATGTCCCCCCTTGTCAAAGGCCTCATGAGCCTTTCTCACATCCATCAGCGGGAAAGTCTGGTGGATCTGGGGTTTAATAGTTCTGTTTTTCAGCAGTGGCCATACCTGCTGCTTCAGGTCCCGGATCAGGGCGGCCTTTTCCTCCACGGTCTGTGATCTTAAAGTAATGCCTCGGTGGGTTAGTCTTTTGGCCAGCATGGGAAATAGGTTGACATCTTTTGCATTTCCCTGCATGACCCCTACCTGCAGGATAGTTGCGTATAAGGCAGCTGCCTCGTAATTGCGCTGTACGTAATCGCCTCCTATAATGTCCAGAATGTAATCCACACCCTTGCCATTGGTATGTTCTTTCACCTCCTTTACGAAATCCTGGGTCTTGTAATTGATGGCCACCTCGGCTCCGAGACCGAGGCTTGACTGCCTATCAGCTTCATTGGACACAGTGGTAAATATCTGCGAAGCACCAAAGGCTTTGGTGAGCATTGTGGCGGTAGTTCCAATTCCCGAGGCCCCGCCGTGGATAAGGATAGAACTTCCCTTCTTAAATCCTGCAAACCGAAAGAGGTGGGACCATATGGTGAGGAAGGTTTCCATCAGGCCTCCTCCTTCCTCAAAACTAAGGGTTGAGGGTAGCAGTGCCACGTTGGCTGCAGGAACATTTACATATTCCGCATAACCCCCTCCCGAAATAATTGCACCTACCCGGTCATTTAGGTTGAAGGGAAGGTCGGGACTTCCAAGCTGGACGATTTCCCCCGCTACCTCAAGGCCCGGAATGTCCGTAATTCCAGGCGGCGGATCGTACAGACCCTCCCGCTGCATTACATCTGGACGATTAATTCCCGCACTTCTTACCTTAATCAACACCTCCTGCTCCCCAACAGCGGGGATCTCCCGCTCTACAAGTCCGACTACCTCTGGGCCTCCTGTACCTTTGTATACGGCAGCCTTCATATACTCTTTTGCCATTCTTTTGTTTATTTCCAAGATACGGAATTGGTCGCTTAAATCATAAACCTTAGCTTAAATCGGTGGGAGCTCTTAAAGGAGCAACCCCAACTGTTGGTATACTCAATCATTTTGAAATGCTTTGGGTGAAAGTCCTTTATTTTATACAGAACTGCTGCGAGATTATTGCCATCAGATCTCAGATATTTTTAATCCATTGTTTTACCAGGCTGCTTCAATGGTGAACTGGAACTGGTATCGTGAAAATGTTGATGGGTGCGACTACCTGAGAAAAGAGAAGATATTTTGTGCCGGAAGGCGCTCCCATGCTTCACAACATCTGTTGAATCCTGATTATATTCCAATTCGGGACGCGCGCGTCCCATATCTTCCAGGATTTCAGATTTTAAGAAAAAAGGTCCGATTACATTAGCAACCGGACCTTTAAAAATACATCGGACTTTATCCCATTGAGGGAAAAACGCTACTCTTTCCTACTGAACTGATACAAGTTCAACCACAAAAACCAGATCGGAATTAGGTGGTATTACCCCTCCGGCACCGGCTTCACCGTATCCAAGGTGAGAAGGAATGAATAAAAACGCTTTATCACCAACCTTCATCTGCTGAACCCCTTCCTTAAATCCTGGAATCATAGGTGCATTTGGACTGTATTCCATTGGCATTGGTTCGTATCCACCTTGTGCTTTACGCTGAGGGTTGAATTGATCCCATTCATTGGCAACATCTTCCCTGTTGGAGTCAAAAAGCTGTCCATCGCGAAGGTAGCCTTCATAGTATACGGTCACGCGCTGACCAGTTTTTGGTTGTTCTCCATCTCCCTGGGTTTCGAAATAGATCTTCAAACCACTGTCAAGCTCTTCTGCTTCCTCTTCCATATCATCAAATCGCTGAGCCAGTTCATTTCGCTTCTGGGTTAGCTTTTCCTCTCTTTCCCGTGCGGCAGTTTCCAAATTCTCCAGTTCCTGGGGGAGTACCCTGGGAGCATCGAAATTCTTGGCATCACTCCCTTTCCGGATGATATTTACTTCTTCAATGACTACCTCATTTACTGGGCGGTCAGTAGCATCAGTTTCGGTGCTTCCAATGGCTTCAACCACTTCCATTCCTGAAACCACTTCACCAAAGACGGTGTGCATTCCATTGAGCCATGGAGTTTCTGCAAGAGTAATAAAGAACTGACTTCCGTTAGTGTCAGGACCTGAGTTAGCCATGGAAAGAATTCCTTTTGCGTCGTGCTGTAAACTGTCTACAATTTCGTTAGGAAATTCATATCCCGGACCGCTGGTTCCGGTTCCGGTGGGATCCCCTCCCTGAATCATAAAACCTTCTATGACGCGGTGGAAGACCAATCCATCATAAAAGTTTTTTCCCTGATATTGTTCAGATACCATTTCGCTGCTACCTTCCGCCAGGGAAACAAAACTTGCTACGGTGATAGGGGTAGCTTCATAAAATAACTCTGCCACAAAATCACCCTGGTTTGTGACAAATTCCGCGTACAGCCCATCTTCCAGATCAGGATATTTGTCCTGACAGGCGGTCAGGGACAACAATGCGCTGCATAAAAATAAAATACTTAGTTTTTTCATCTGCTTAATTTTGGTTTTGATTGTTATCTTGTTGGTTTATATCTTTTAAAGTTACTGTAGCACTAATGGGAACATTTCGGCCAATGCGGTTTTTGTCTCCATAGAAACCATAGGCCTTATGAGAAGGAAAAAAGAAGGTTATGGTCTCACCTTCCTTCATGAGTTTCAGGCCTTCCCGAAGTCCGCCAAAGAGCTCTTCCTGATCAATTCGATAGGTTTTTGGGGATAATTCATCCTTTGTATAGATGGGTGTTCCTTCCAGGGTGGTTATGTTGTATTCAAATTCCACCAGATCTCCGAACTGCGGGGTCTGGGATGCCGCGCTGTCTTGGGTGTGGTAGTAATACCAGAACCCATTGGGAGAAGAATGATACTGATGAGCGGTATCGCGTTCGATTACTTCCTGAATGAGCGCTTCTTCCTCGGCGACTACTTGTTTGTTTCGGGCAACCGCTTCATCCAGATACGATCCCGACTGCTGGGTAACAGGTCTGCGGGCCTCCGGGGATTTACAGGAAATGCCCAGCATCATCAGGGCCAGTAATATGATAAAGTACCTCATGCTGTAAGACTGGTTTTATATTCAGACAGAAGGGTTTCGAATTTCTCAATGGTGTCCTGAAGCGGTAAATCACTTCTCCCTCCGGCAGCATTGGTATGCCCACCTCCATTGAAATGCCTGCGGGCAAAATCATTCACGGAAAAGGTTCCTTTACTGCGCAGCGATATTTTCACCATATTCTCCGCGGTGTTTTCAATGAAAATGGCGGCCAGAACTATACCTTGT
>JAJUIC010000159.1 GCA_029265595.1 Flavobacteriaceae bacterium | reverse complement strand
TGGCGCCATGCGGGACGCGCTATCCATTTATGACCGGGTGGTGAGTTATAGCGGTAAAAACCTCACTAGAAAAGCCGTTACCGAGAATTTAAATGTCCTGGATTACGATACCTATCTCAGGGCTACTGATCTAATATTAGACAATGCCATTGCTGACTTGATGCTGTTTTACAATGAGGTACTGGCCCAGGGTTTCGATGGTCAACATTTCATTTCGGGTCTTGCATCACATTTCAGAGACTTACTGGTTTGTAAAAACCCGAAAACTATTGACCTTCTGGAAGTAGGAGATAACACCAAACAAAAATATTACGATCAGTCCCAAAAAACCTCAACCACATTTCTGCTGAAGGCCATTGAAATGGCCAACACCTGTGATCAGCAATACAGGAGCAGTCGAAATCAGCGGTTATTGGTTGAATTGTGCCTGATGCAACTGGCATCACTGGAGGTACAGGATCAAAAAAAAAAATCTGATGGATTCATCCTGCCACCCGAGCAGGTAGCACCACTGCAACCTCAAAAACCGCTTCCAGAGCCTCAGCAGACAAAGCAGCCCCAGGAAGACGCTGAGGAAATAGGATCCACGCCCTCTCAAGAAGAGCCTGTTTTTACTGCTTCACCTGGTACAGAGGAAGGTTCAGCTGGCCTGCACCAGGAGCCTCCTACACAAATTCCGGGCACCTCAGCCGCTACAGCAGCACCTTCAAAGGTTGCACTGGCTTCAAAGGAAATCAACCAGGACGTCATCCCTCAGGTATCTGCACAATCAGTAGATGGTCAACACTCCCAACAGGCGGCTACCCTACCACAGCAAGCTAAGGAGGTTCGTAAAAGTGTATCTGGACTCTCCCTTAAAAGTATCCAGAAAAAAAGAGAACTCGAAGCACAGAAAAAAGAAGGTCAGCATCAACCTGCCGAAGAGCTGAATGAAGTCTTCACCCAGTCCCAAATGCGAGTGGCATGGAAACAATACGTGGATGAGCTTAATGAACAGGGGGAAAAAATTGTGGCCTCCATTATGGAAACGGACGTCCCGGTACTGGATGACTTGACCATTCGCCTGGAACTCCCCAATGAGTCCATGAAGCAGGAATTGGAGCGCGTCCAGCATCCGCTGATGCTATTTTTGAAAAAACGACTTCAAAACACGCACATTAAATTGCACATTCAGGTCAATGAAAGCGCAATAAAAAAATACACTTTTACTCCTCAGGAGAAATACGAAAAACTTCGGGAAAAAAACCCTATGTTAGAGAAATTACGAATCACATTTGATCTTGATATATAATGTTAGGACTTAAGTTACCGACGGATCCCAGATGGGTTGATATTGCTCAAAAGAACATCAAAGAGATTCTTATTGACCATGCCTTCTGTGAACAAAAAGCAGCCTCCACTGCTATTTCTTTTATTGTAACCTACCCTGAATATCCAGAACTTGTAAATGAAATGGTAGCCCTTGCCCGTGAAGAAATGGGTCATTTCAAAATGGTTCATGACAAAATACTGGAGCGTGGAATGGTACTCGGGAAAGATCGGAAGGATCTATACGTGGTGGAGCTGATGAAATTCTTCCCCAAGGGCGGGAGCCGCCTCACCAATCTGATTCACCGACTTCTGTATGCTGCACTAATCGAAGCCCGAAGTTGCGAGCGCTTTCGACTGCTCTCTGAACAACTTGAAGATCGGGAACTGGCTGAATTCTACAGGAGCTTGATGATTAGCGAAGCCAATCACTACACCCTCTTTTTGAACTTTGCCCGGAAATACGGGAACCGGGAGGAAGTGGATCAAAAGTGGCAGGCCCTCCTGGAGTATGAGGCGGAAATCATGAAAAATCTCAGCAAGTCAGAAACCATTCATGGTTAATTTGGGGTAGCAGCCTCTACATATTCCTGGTACAAGGATCGGATAATGCCATCCGACAGTCCAATTTTCGGGACGAATATCCTGCGGGCTCCGCTCCACTTCATAGCTGAAAGAAAAATGCGGGTAGCCGGGATGATGACGTCGGCCCGGTCCGCATTCAAATTGAGCTCTGTAATCCGTTCTTCAAAACTGAGCGACTGTAACAGGTCGAAATAGGTACTTAGGTAAAGATAACTCAGTGGTTTCCCGTTGGCTTTCCCGCTGCTTTTGAAAATATTATTGATGTTCCCTCCCGAACCAATCAGGTCTATTTTACCCATTTTCCTGGTAGAATCCTCCACCCATTGACGGGCCCGATCCCATTCCATCTCGGGTACGGACTCATTGAGTAATCGAACACTTCCGAGTTTGAAAGATTTAGAAGCTACGGTCCGGGCATTAGAATACAAAGTAAACTCCGTACTTCCTCCCCCGACATCGACATACAAATAGGTCTTCTCCGTCTTAATAAGATTGTGTAGGTCGGTAGCCGCTATAATCGCTGCCTCATCTCGGCCGTCAATTATATCCACTACCAGATCGGTTTCCCGCTCCAGGCGCTGAACTACCTCCTGACCATTCGCTGCCTCGCGCATGGCAGATGTCGCACAGGCTCTGAAACGCTCGATCTTATGAACCCTCATCAATAACCTGAATGCATTGAGTGCATCCACCATCCGAAGAATGTTTTCCTCAGAAATCTGCCCTTCTATAAAAACATCGGCACCCAGTCGAATGGGCACACGCACCAAAGAGGTCTTTTTAAAAATAGGAGCCTTCCCCTGCTGCTCGGTGATAGTGGAAATTAACAATCGAATGGCGTTGGAACCAATGTCAATGGCTGCATATTTTCTCTGTACAATCAAACTTGTTGCGTTTTTTTCAGTTTATTGGCGTAATACTTTGCGATGGCTATTTGAGAACGTATTGGCTCGCCTGTAATCTTCCTGTATGCATTGTCCTGCGCCGGACTAATTATACGGGCTTTAATATTGTCTGACCAGCTTATTTCAAAAACTTTAATAATTTCCTTTTTGATGGACTCATCATAGATGGGGCAAGCCACTTCTACCCGTGCATCGAGGTTTCGGGGCATCCAGTCAGCCGAGGAAATATAGACTTTCGGATCTCCCGCATTTTCGAAAATATATACCCGGGAATGTTCCAGATATTTATCCACAATGCTGATCACCTCAATATTTTCACTCATTCCTTCCACTCCCGGAATCAAACTGCAGATCCCCCGTACAATCAGGCGCATCTTTACACCTGCTCTGCTGGCTTCATACAATTTATCAATCATGGGATAATCTGAAAGGCTGTTGAGTTTAAGTCTAATACCTGCCGGCTTTCCAGCCCTGGCATTGGCAATCTCTGCATCAATTAATTTTGTCAGCACCTTGCGCGTGTAATGCGGAGATACAATTAAGTGCTGGTATTTATTGACCTTATAATTTACTTCAAAAAAATCAAATACCTGATCAATCTCTTTTAGAATGTTCTGTCGGTGAGTGAATAAAGTATAATCGGTATAGATATTGGCAGTGGTCTCGTTGAGGTTACCGGTGCTAATAAATCCGTATTTGGTTCTTTTTCCCCGTTCCTCCCGCTCAATCACGCAGCACTTTGCGTGAACTTTAAGCCCCTTAAC
>JAJUIC010000180.1 GCA_029265595.1 Flavobacteriaceae bacterium | reverse complement strand
GGCACCCAATCACGATGTCTGGGATTATATTAATGAAGACGGTACCATGGTAAGTGTGGGAACCAATACGAACCCAATATATGATGCCAGATTCAGTACGTATGTTGATGAAGTCAATCGCACCACCGGTAGCCTGCGGTTCACCTATTCCCCCTGGGAATGGATAGACCTGAATTATTTGATTGGGACCGATTATTATAGTGACAGCCGAACTGAAATTACACCAGGACCTAAAGGAATCGTAGGAGAAACGCCCCTTAGTAGTACCGGTTTTATCAGTGAAACGCGTATTTCCAGCAGGGATATCAACTCGAACTTTTATATCACGCTTAAAAAAGATTTTAGTGATCGCTTCAATGCGGTCTTGATGCTTGGAAATGATGTTTTCGAGAGGGATTATGAAATGGTTAATGCCACAGGTGAGGATTTCGTGATTCCGGATTTCTATGATCTGAGCTATACCAGGCAAATTTCCAATTCGCAGGACAAGCGCAGGAAGCGACTCGTGGGTCTCTACGGAGATCTGATGCTCAGTTACAACGATATGTTGTTTTTAAATATTACCGGCCGGAATGACTGGTCATCCGCACTTCCTAAGAACAATAATTCCTTCTTTTACCCTTCAGTAAATCTAAGTTATGTGTTTTCCGAAAACATGGAACTGCCGGAATTTATGTCTTTTGGGAAACTCCGAGCTTCCTGGGCAGAAGTAGGGAAGGATACCGATGCCTATTTAATTGGGCAGACCTACACTTCCCCGGCTATATATCCGTTGAGAGGCCAGGTGGGCTTTACCCGATACAGTCAGCTTGGGGATCTGGAATTAAAACCAGAGCTCACATCCTCTATAGAGTTTGGAGCGGATTTGCGGTTCCTGGACAGCCGTCTGGGGCTGGATGTCACCTGGTATAAGTCCAACAGTAAGGATCAGATTATTCCCGTTCCGGTTTCGGATGCCACCGGGTTCTCTACTTTTATCACAAATGCAGGAGAAATTCAGAATAAGGGATGGGAGTTCATCCTGAGAGCAGCTCCGGTGTTAACCGACGACTTCAGCTGGAGTGTCACCCTCAACGCGTCCTACAATGAGAACGAAATTGTGAGCATCCGGGAAGGAATTGATGAAATTGTAGTCGGTAGTCAATTTGGATATGCGGGTAGTACTGTCACCATGAAACTGTTAGAGGGGGAAGCTTATGGTAACCTCTTTGGAAGTAGTTACGCCAGGTACGGAGCGGGGGATGGATTGCATCTGGAGGAGGATTTGCCCATTATTATCGGGGCCAATGGGTTTCCGGTGGTCAACAACCAGCAGCTGGTTCTTGGAAATGCCACGCCAAAATGGATCGGGGGCTTAAGAAATGAATTTAGCTATAAAGGCCTGGAGTTGTCCTTTTTGATTGACTTTCGCAGTGGACTGCAGCAGTACTCCCAGTACGATAATTTTTTTGCCGCATTCGGAATTCCAGAATATACTTTAAACAGAGAAGAAACTATTGTTTTTGATGGGGTGCTTGCTGATGGAACACCCAATACCCAGCCGGTCTATTTAGGACAGGGTGTGGGCCCCGATGGCCGTGATTATGGCGCGGGATTCTACAGGAATACATATAGAACAGCCAGTGAAAATTTCATTCACGATGCCTCCTTCATCAAACTGCGCAATATATCGTTGGGATATACCCTACAACCGAATTTGCTTGAGGTGCTGCCTTTCAGTTCAGCCCGAATTGGTGTGACCGCCAATAATATCATCCTGTACACCCCGTGGGATGGCTTTGACCCCGAGAGTTTCAGTGCTGGCGCAGGTGGGAATGCCATTGGGTTCACAGGCCTGGGATATCCGGGAGTACAGAGCCTCCTGTTCACGCTTAATTTAGGATTTTAAAGAAGACAATTATGAAGACGCGAAACAACAGCCTTAAAATACTGATTTTACTTTTGGTAATCGGGGGAGTATCGGCATGTGAGGATTATCTCGATATTAATACCGATCCTAATAACCCCACAGAAGCCCCCATTGCGGCTCTCATGGTAAATACCACCTTTGAGACTGCACAAAATACCTTCCGAATGGGTGATATTACTTCTTATTTTGTCCAATACCTGGCTTCTCCCAATCCCGGAAGTGCCACCGATGTGATGGAACACGTCAGCCATGGAAACACCTGGTTCAACCTTTATAATGTAATGACCGATCTGAGCGATATGATTGTTAAAGCCGAAGAAACGGAGGCATATCACTACATGGGGGTTGGGCAGATATTAATGGCCCTGAACCTGGCTATGACGGTGGATGCCTTTGGGGATGTTCCCTATAGCGAGGCGCTGGACTTTTCCACCATTACTCCGACCTACGATGACGATCAGGCATTATATGAGGAGGTTTTTCGACTGCTGGATGCGGGTCTGGCCAATTTATCGGGAGAAACCTCTGCTAGTCCTGGAGAGGACGATTTTATTTATGAGGGCGATATAGAGAAATGGATTAAACTTGGAAACATGTTGAGGGCGCGATACCTCAATCACCTTAGTGGAACAGGCTCTTACGACCCTGCAAGCATTTTACAGGCAGTAGACAATGGTTTTGTGAGTAATGAAGACGATGCACAGGTGATTTATTTTGCGGAACAATTCAATCCGTGGGCCCAGGTGGCTATTGATAATGATAACCTTTTCCTCAATGGCTGGATCTCTCAACAGTTTATAGAAGCCACCGATGGTACCACGCATGGTGTGGTGGATCCCCGGCTTCCACTGATGGTCGCGGCCACTACTGATGGAGAATATATTGGTGTGGAGAATGGAGCTGGAAGAGGAAATGCACCCGAAAAAGGTGCGCGATCAGTCTTATATCCAGGAATGTTCTATACCTCGGAACAGTCCCCGCTGTTAATAGCCACCTACGCAGAACAAAAATTCATTGAAGCGGAAGCTGCTTTTGATGTG
>JAJUIC010000014.1 GCA_029265595.1 Flavobacteriaceae bacterium | reverse complement strand
GGGTTTGTCTTTTACATGGAATTACCTCTTCCGGGAAGACCGAAATTTACGTTAAACTCATAGAAGAGGTGCTCTCTCAGGGGAAACAAGTGCTTTATCTATTACCGGAAATAGCACTGACAGCACAACTTATTTCAAGGCTACGACAGTATTTCGGCAATAAAGTAAGTGTGTACCACAGTAAGTATTCCGTGAATGAGCGGGTGGAGGTGTATCAGAATGTCTTAAATAAAAGTACCAGTGCACAGGTAGTCATAGGAGTTCGATCCAGTATTTTTCTTCCCTTTCAGGACTTAGGGCTTATTGTGGTAGACGAGGAGCACGAGGCTTCCTTTAAACAATATGACCCGGCACCCAGATACCATGCCAGAGACGCTGCTATTTATCTTGGGGCTCAGACAAAGAGTAAGGTGCTATTGGGTACAGCTACCCCTTCTTTGGAAACTTATTTTAATGCTCAGCAGCAAAAATACGGCCTGGTGACTCTGGAACATCGTCACGGAAAGGTGCTTCCTCCGGAGATCGAGATTGTCGATTTGAAAGGCCAGTTAAAAAAGCGGAAGATGACCGGGCATTTCTCGGAGCGGCTCCTGGATGAAATAAAAAACACCCTGGAGCTTGGGGAGCAGGTCATCCTGTTTCAGAACCGAAGGGGATATTCTCCAATTTTGGAATGTCTTACTTGCGGCCATTCTCCTCAGTGTCCCAATTGTGATGTGAGCCTGACGTTTCACAATCGTCGAAATCAGTTAAGGTGTCATTATTGTGGATATCACATGGCCATGCAGCAAAAGTGCCTCAGGTGTGGGAGTCATGAACTGGACACCAAAGGCTTTGGAACGGAGCAAGTAGAAGCGGAACTGGAAAACTTATTTCCCCAGCATAAGATCGGCAGGATGGATCTGGACACGACCCGGGGAAAATATGGATATGAAAAAATAATCAATGCTTTTCAGGCTATGGATATTGATATCCTGGTGGGAACCCAGATGCTCACAAAAGGCCTGGACTTTCGAAATGTTCGCCTGGTAGGGATCATGAATGCGGACAGCCTGCTAAACTTTCCGGATTTCCGGGCGCATGAGCGGTCGTTTCAACTGATGCTTCAGGTGGCGGGAAGAGCTGGCAGAACCAGCAAAAGAGGAAAAGTTCTCATTCAGGCTTACAATCCCTACCATCAAATCATTCAGCAGGTCTCTACCCACAATTACCTGGAAATGTTTAAAGAACAATTAGAGGACCGGCACAATTATAAATACCCTCCGGTTTATCGGCTGATACGGTTCACCATTCGGTGCCGGGATTACAGCCTTACCAACGAATCTGCTGAATGGCTGACCAAATCCTTGGCTGCAGTTTTTAAGAAAAATGTTTTAGGGCCGGAATTTCCACCCATAGCGCGTATTCGCAATGAGTATCACAAAAATATCCTGCTTAAAATTCCGGTGGGCCAATCCTTAGGAAAGACCAAGGAAGCCGCCAGCAGGATTTTGCAGAGCTTTGAATCGATCGCAGCATTTCGAAGGGTTCGGGTGGTGGTTAACGTCGATCCTTATTAATTACATGCTGCCTGAAAAGGCATGGAATGGCATCCGATGGATAAAAATCAGTGAATGAAAGCCTTTAAAGTGCCATTTTGATCTACTGAAAAGCATTTACAGCTTCCCGGAATAATTCTTTCTTGGTACGGCTCAGCGGAAGTTTTTGTCCCTTGATATTGATTTCTCTACTGTTGTAGTGGTCCACCTTTTCCAGATTTACCAAATAGGATTTATGAATCCGGACAAAGCGGTTTTTTGGCAGTTGCTCCTCAAAACCTTTTAAAGTAGATAGCACCATAAAAGAATCCTCATCAGTGACCAGACGGACATAATCTCCAAGGGCTTCAATATAGTTCAGGTTCTTGAGAAAGATCTTTCTGTTACGCAAGTTGCTTTTGACAAAGATGTATTCATCGTCTTCTGCAACCTGATTCTCTTCGGTTAGTTGATGAAGCTTCAGTGCCTTTTTGACGGCATTATTGAAACGTTCTTCGGTAATAGGTTTATGAAGGTAATCTACTGCATCGTAATCGAAAGCCCGAAAGGCATACTTGGTCTGGCCCGTTACAAATATAATATCAGGTTTGGAAGGAAGGTCGTCAAGCAAATCAAATCCGGTAAGGATAGGCATCTCTATGTCTAAAAATATAAGATCTATTTCCTTATCCAGTAATCCGTTTTTGGTTTCTATTGCGTTGCGGTACTCCGCCACCAATGTAAGGGAGGAATGCTTCTCAATAAGCTTAACGATTGCAGCTCGTTGTATAGCAGAATCATCTACTACGGCACATTTCAATTTCACTTTTTCCACAACTTAATGGTCGGTTTTCTTACAGCAATAATAAGTAAAATTGAAGGAATAAGCAAGTTAAATTGCGCTTGGTCGATTAAACTGGTCAGATTATCTAAAGAAATTGGTTTTGATTAACGGAATAATAGTTCTATTTTTGCAGCCGATTTTAATTTAAACTATTTTTTATGAACCACTATGAAACTGTTTTCATCTTGAATCCCGTTTTATCTGATGAGCAGATAAAGGAAACAGTTCAGAAATACGAAGATTTTCTTGTTTCTAAAGGGGCTGAGATGATATCAAAAGAGGATTGGGGGCTGAAAAAACTGGCTTATCCTATCCAAAAGAAAAAGAGCGGATTTTACCACTTGTTTGAGTACAAAGTAAGTGGAGAAGTAATCCAGCCTCTGGAACTCGATTTTAGAAGAGACGAGCGCATGATGCGTTACCTGACTGTAAAGTTGGATAAGCATGCGATTGCCTGGGCGGAGAAAAGAAGAAACAGAAACAAAGAAAAAGCGTAAGGTATGTCATCTATTGAACAACAAGCGAAAGGAAAAAAGGACGGAGAGATCAGATACCTGACTCCCCTGAATATAGAAACCACCAAAGCCAAGAAATACTGTCGGTTCAAGCGGTCTGGAATTAAGTATGTAGACTATAAAGATCCCGATTTTTTAATGAGCTTTGTGAATGAACAAGGGAAACTGTTGCCACGTCGATTGACCGGAACTTCCCTTAAGTATCAGAGAAAAGTAGCCGTTGCGGTGAAGCGTGCTCGTCATTTGGCATTGATGCCTTACGTAGGTGATTTATTAAAATAAAAAGGGGCCATTATGGAAGTTATACTTAAGAGAGACGTAGAAAAACTGGGATATAAAGACGATGTGGTAACCGTAAAAAACGGATACGGTCGTAATTATCTGATCCCTCAGGGATATGCTGAGTTGGCGACCCCTTCAGCACGAAAGGCCTTAGAGGAAATTCTTCGGCAGCGTGCTTTCAAAGAGCAAAAGGAAATCCAGGAAGCAAAAGCACAAGCTGAGAAGCTGAGCAATCTGGAAATTAAACTTTCGGCTAAAGCAGGTGCAGGAGACAAAATTTTTGGATCTGTGAATAATGCGGACCTTGCGGATGCTCTGGCTAAAGAAGGTGTTGAAATTGATAAGAAATACATCAACATCGCAGGTGGGAACATTAAGCGTCTTGGGCAATACGAGGCAAGCTTGCGATTCCACAGAGAAGTAATTGCCTCTCTGACCTTTGATGTGATCGCAGAAGCTTAGTTAGTTTCTGAAGAAATAAAAAGGCCTGCTTCATTGAAGTGGGCTTTTTTTATCCTCAACAATCAGGTGACCGGAGCTATTAACTATTTGGAACTTAAACTGAACTGAGAATGAAATACATCCGACTTACCAAGGAGCAGCTGGAAGAAATGCATCAGGAGTTTATAAACTTTCTTGCTACGCAATCTATCACTGCAGAAGAATGGGAAGATATAAAGAAGAACCAGCCAGAGACGGCTGAACAAGAGTTGGACGTCTTTAGCGACCTGATCTGGGAAGGGGTGCTGCAAAAGGCAGAATACCTTGAACATTTTTCTCCAAACCATATTTTCTTGTTTTACATCGATCAGGTAACCATGAATCTCATTGGTATAAAAGTAGACAACCCAGCCATTGATTTAACTACCAGGGAAGGATACCAGTGGCTTCAGAATAACCTGATGGATGACTCGGTTTCCCTATATACTTCCTCTAAAAATATTAGTGACGATAGGAACAACGATATATTCGTGCTTATTCGTCAGGGAGCGGTTATCACCAAAGGTGAATTATACCGGTTTTTTGATGAGCATCTGAGGTCGTAGTGGTTACTCGTATCTCAAAGATTCAATAGGATCTTGTTTTGCGGCTTTACTTGCCGGATAACTTCCGGCCAGTATGGCTACTAAAATAGTGATACCTGTTGCCCATAAAATGGCGCGCCACGGGGTGACAAAATCAAATCCCGCCAGGGAAGAAACTCCCATTCCGATAAGGATACCGAACAGGATTCCCAACAGGCCTCCCATTTGGCCGATAATCAGGGTTTCCATGAAGAACTGACTGGCAATGGTGTTTTTCTTGGCGCCAAGAGCCTTTCGTACTCCGATTTCCCGTGTTCTTTCTGTTACCGAGACCAGCATAATGTTCATCAGGGCAATAGAGGATCCGAAGATGGTTATAATGGAAATCAACCAGGCCGCGATGTTCAGATACTGAGTAATGGAAAGAATCTGATTGATGAGATCCTCACTGCGCGACATTCCGAAATTGTTCTCCTCAATGGGATTCAGGCCGCGGATGTTTCTAAAGGTAATGATGGCTTCATCCTGTGCACTTTCCAGCAGACGCTTATCAGCCACCTTCACGCTAATCTGGTAATTGATATTTGGGGTGCTGAAAATGGATCGGGCATATTGAATAGGAATCAATACCCTTAGGTCTTCGCTGTTTCCAAAGGTAGAACCTTGCTCTTCCAGAATTCCAATAACCCGGAATTTTGCACCTCTGATACTGATTTCCTGACCTATTGGATCAATATCTTTTAAAAGGCCTTTGCCAAAATCCGAGCCTACGATAGCTACGTTATTATTGTTTTCAATATCGAAATAATTAAAATCCCTTCCATCCTCAAGTTCCAGTCCGGAGTTATTCAGAAAATTTTCATTGACGCCCAGTACCCGAACCTCAGGATCGGTCTTTGCGTTGAGGTGTTTCACCTCAGCAGTGGTAGTGCCAGTGAACGAAATGGAAGTCGTGGTAAAAGGGTATTCGTACCGCTCTTTGAATTCCTTTGCCTCCCTATAACTGATTATCGGATTGATCTGATCTCTAGTCCCACCATTGATACGAACCTGTGAGTCGTAGCGCTGCAGGGAGAAGGTATTGGCACCCATAGCAGCGAAATCATTGCTGATGGTATTTTCCAGGGCGCTGACCGCACTGAGGATTCCCACCAATGCCGTAATACCAATGGCAATAATCATCACAGTGAGGGAGGTTCTAAGGATCTGACCTCTAATAGAATCAAAGGCGATCCGGATATTTTCTTTTAGTAATGAAAACATTCGCAGCTCGAGATTTACTCATTAGACGCTATGAAGTCTAACTTGTTACAGAATTCTTTGGCAAGTTCTCCGGGTAGAATCCGAATTTCCGCATTTCCTCCCCCTCAACCTCCAGTAATGGTCCCGGCTCGGGGTTCAACACCATGAATATCAAAGCACAGGACTTTGGTTGATTTTTTGGATATTTGCAGCGCACAAAAACATCATCATCACAATGGCACAGAAACCATCTATACCTAAGGGAACCAGAGATTTCTCACCGGCTGAAGTAGCCAAGCGAAATTATATCATCAATACCATTCGGCAACATTTTCAGCTTTACGGCTTTCAGCCCATTGAAACTCCGAGTTTTGAGAATCTGGAAACCCTTATGGGTAAATATGGGGAAGAAGGGGACAGGCTTATTTTTAAAATCCTGAATTCCGGGGATTATCTAAAGAAAGCAGATCAAAAAGCTTATCAGGAGAAAGATAGCACAGGCCTTACAGCTTCCATTAGTGAAAAGGCGCTTCGTTATGATCTAACGGTGCCTTTTGCCAGGTACGTGGTGCAGCATCAAAATGAATTGGAACTCCCTTTTAAACGTTATCAGATTCAACCGGTATGGAGGGCTGACAGGCCGCAGAAGGGACGATTTAGGGAATTTTATCAGTGCGATGCGGATGTTGTGGGAAGTAAAAGCTTATGGCAGGAGGTGGAGTTTGTACAGCTTTATGATGCCGTTTTCTCAAGTCTGGGCCTGGAGGGTGTTCGTGTCAAGATTAACAACCGGAAAGTACTTGCAGGTTTTGCTGAGGTGATAGGCGAGTCAGAAAAACTTATAGATTTTACCGTTGCACTGGATAAACTGGATAAAATCGGTGAAGAGGGGGTGAAGAACGAAATGCTTGAAAAAGGTATTTCTGCCCAGGCCATCGCAAAAATACAACCCATTTTTCAGCTCAAGGGAAGTTTCGGAGAAAAAATACAGGGACTGGCTGAAATCCTGCGAACTTCGGAGGCCGGAATGGAAGGTGTGGAGGAACTTCAGTTTATTAATAATGCCATTGAGCAGGTAGGTCTTGAAAAATCTGTCCTGGATTTAGATGTAACCCTGGCTCGTGGTCTTAATTACTATACGGGCGCGATTCTGGAGGTTGCTGCTCCGGACACTGTAAAAATGGGATCCATTGGTGGTGGAGGACGATACGATGACCTGACCGGAATTTTCGGCCTTAAAAACCTCAGTGGAGTGGGAATTTCTTTCGGACTGGATCGCATTTATCTGGTACTGGAGGAGCTGGGGCTTTTCCCGGATGAAGTTACCGAAACCACCCGGGTGCTTTTTATTAATTTCGGGGAAAAGGAAGCCTTATACGCACTTGGGGCTGTAAAGAATTTACGGGCAGCGGGTATCATTGCCGAGCTTTATCCCGATAGTGCTAAAATGAAGAAGCAGATGAATTACGCCAACAAACGAGGTATTCCTTTTGTAGTTCTGGCCGGGGCAGAAGAGATGGATGAAAAGACTTTTACCCTCAAGGATATGAAAAAAGGCGATCAAAGGCGTGTGAGTTTTGAGCAGTTGCTCGAACAGGTTCAACTAAAGGCTGATGTAGAATAAAGATCCATAGGACCGGTGGCATGTCCGGGGAAGGAAATTTAGAGACTTTAATTGACAAGCTTAAACTCCCGAAGGTGGACCGGTTGATGAAAGAGCTTTGTCTGGGGATCCCTTTCTTTCAGCGGAACCAAGGGAAATATCTGTCCCTGACTTCAGCCCGATTTCGTTCGGGAAGGGGATTATCACTTTTAAAAGGGTATTAAGTCTGCTGAAGTTTGGTAGAAACTGCCATTCGGTTCCATAGATTAATCGTGCCAATTTGCATGATGATCTGCGTTATTTCATTTAAAGAAAACAATTCAAGAGCCTCGAGATAAGTTTCCTCTGTCAGTCCGTTTTCGCAAATAAGGGTAATTTCTTCTGTCATTCTCAGGATGATTCGTTCTTCCTGGGAAAAAAGCGGAGACTCAGTCCAGGCAGGTAAGGCAAATAATTTCCGCGGGGCCTCACCTAATTCCAATGCTGTTGTCGTATGCAGCTCAATACAATATGCACAACCGTTAATTTGAGAACTTCTTATTTTAATAAGTTCCCGTAGATGAGGCTTTAAGGTGGAGGAATTGAGATATTTCTCTAACGCTGCCATTGCTTTATAGGCTTGGGGATCAATTTTGCTGATTTGGAACCTGGTTTTCATTGTTGCCATTTTATTTTTGAGGATTCAAAGTTCAGGAAAAAGTGGAAGCTGGAAATTGATCTGGTTCAAGATTGCAAACATTATGGAGTTTTTTTACGCAGGCGACTGTAATACTCAGGGGAAAAACCAAGGTAGGACGCCATCATATACTGGGGAACACGCTGTAGAAACTCCGGAAAATGGGAGGTGAAATGATTAAATAATTCTTCCCCGGAAAATTCTTGTAAAAATTTTATTCGCATTTGGGCTGCGGCGTAGGCTCGCTGGGTGATCAGGGCGAAATATTTACTGAGCTGGGGAATTTCAGTGGCAAGTAAATCAGAAGTGTCAGGGCTCAGGGCAATAACTTCTGAAGGTTCCAATGTTTCAATTGAAAAGGGTGATTTTAGTTGGGTTAAATAGCTCAAATAATCAGATAACCACCAGTTTTCAATGGCAAATTGCGTCGTATGTTCTGTTCCATTTTCTTTAAAAAAGTACATTCTAAGACAACCTTTGCAGACAAAATAATTGAAATGACATACTTCCCCGGCCTCAAGAAGTTTATGGTTCTTATCAAAGGTGGTGGTAGAGAGCGTCCTTTTGAGGATGGTAATTTCTTCTCCAGAAAGGCTTATATATTGTTGTATATGTGCTAGCAACTGATCCATAGAAGGGAATTTGTAATTCTTTACGAAAGATAGGAAAGACGAGGGACTTAGGTGCTTTCTTCTTGAACTGCTCCGGACCAAGGGAGCTGATAACGGAGCGCAGAGCAATATCCTAAAGAGTAATGGTCCAGGTGATCCTTCCCAAAAGAACTGCAGAAGTACTAGAAAAATCTTATTTACAGCTGCGCGATTTTGGGGCTTTCACGATCAATAGGTAGGGATCATTATTCGGAGCCAAAAACAGAAAAAGCCCTGTAGAAACAGGGCCTTTTTGCGCATTGTAGCGAGAACGAGACTTGAACTCGTGACCTCCGGGTTATGAATCCGACGCTCTAACCACCTGAGCTACCTCGCCATACATTTAAACCTCCTGAACCAGGGTGCAGTTGGTTTCTTTTTGCGGGTGCAAATATAGAAACTATTTGCCTTGACGCAAATAATCTTCCCTGAAAATTATTTATTTTGATTTCTTTTAAACTTAGCAATTAATATATATATTGCCTTAAAACAAACGAACCACAGAATGGAAGAAAAAGTTAAGTACGTGCTGGAATTTCAGATCCAGGCTTCACCTTCGCTTTTGTATAACTACATTTCGACTCCTTCCGGTTTAAGTGAATGGTATGCTGACAATGTTAATTCCCGCGGGGAGCTTTTTACATTCATTTGGGAAGGAAGTGAAGAGCAAGCCAGATTAGTAAGTAAAAAAAGTGGAGAACGCGTACGCTTCCGATGGAATGAAGACGAAGAGACCAATTATTATTTTGAAATAAAGATTCAGGTGGATGATATCACCAAAGATGTCTCTCTTCTTATTACTGATTTTGCCGAAGAGGATGAAATAGAGGAAGGGAAAATGCTATGGGAAAACATGGTTGGAAACCTGAAGCAAGTGCTGGGTTCAACCTAGGATTTCCTTAGATAATCCGTAACTTTGCCCGTTTAAAAACGGGTTTTTTTATGATCAATTTCAACGGGGTTATCCAATCGGAACAAGACGTATCGCTATCGGTTAATAATCGGGGTTTTGCTTATGGGGATGCTGTATTCGAAACCATTCGTATCATTAATGGGAAAATAATGTTTTGGGAAGAGCATTATTTCAGGCTGATGGCGAGCATGCGGATCATGAGAATGGAAATCCCTGGTAATTTTTCTCCTGAATTCCTGGAGAAGGAACTGCTTGACCTTGTAGAGGCCAATGGACTGATAGATTCGCCAGCCCGTATCCGTTTTAGTGTTTACCGCCAGGAAGGTGGTTATTTTACCCCTCTAACGCGTCAGGTGGGTTATGTGATCACAGCAAGAACCCTGGAACAGCCTTTCTACCTATTTCCCGAGGACTTTTATGAAATAGAGTTGTTCAAAGATCACTATATGAATTCTGGATTGCTATCCAGTGTGAAGACCAACAATAGAGCTATAAATGTTCTGGGAAGTATTTACGCACAGGAAAATGACTACGACAACTGTTTGCTTATAAATGAGAAGAAAAACGTAGTGGAGGCACTCAATGCGAATCTATTCCTGGTCAATGGGAAAACCATCAAAACACCCCCTGTTAGCGATGGCTGTATTAAGGGAATAACCCGGGGAGTGCTCATAGACATTATCAAAAAGTTGCCGGATTATGAGCTTCTTGAAGAATCTGTATCTCCTTTTGAACTCCAAAAAGCCGATGAACTGTTTCTGACAAATGTGGTAATGGGGATAAGACCGGTATCAAAGTATCGGAAAAAGGAATACGACCTTAGTGTTGCCAGAGATCTGCTCTCCAGGTTAAATACCAAGGCTCGATTGACTCAGTTGTAGGCCGGGTTTTCGGGTGCATTCGACCAGATGGCGTAATTTCCTCCTAACTGAAGCATCTTGTCTTTCCAGTAAGTCCGAGGCTGATGGTTGATGATGTCTTTTCCATCCTCCTTCTCGATTACGATCCAGGTTTTGGCATTGAGTTCTTTCATTAGCTGATCGTTATCCCATCCCGAGTAACCCAGAAAAAATTTGATTTCTTCTTCTGAGATTAATTCCTCCTCAATGAGCTCTTTAACAGCTTCAAAGTTGCCGCCCCAAAAGATTCCAGCACGAATTTCTATACTGTTAGGAATTAAATCGGGTACCTTGTGAATAAAGTAAAGGTTGTCCGGTTCAACGGGGCCTCCTCTATGTACCGGAAAATCTCCTTTTATATCGGGTATGAGGTCTCGCAGTGTGAAGTCGAGTTTCTTATTCAGAATAAATCCGACCGTCCCGGTTTCTGTGTGTTCTGCCAACAGAATGACCGACCTATTAAACGAAATATCCCCAATAACAGAAGGCTCGGCAACCAGAATATGGCCTTTGGCAGGTTTGAGTGTTAGCATCGCTGGATTTTTTCTACTAAAACTAAAGAAAAGAACGGCATGTTCATATGGTTCCTAACACTTTTTAACTAAAAACTCCTCCGGAAGGGAGGAGTTTAATATTTCATTAATTATCTTCTGACTTGTTTAGTTTACAGCCTTCTGAAGATCAGCTCCTGCCTTGAATTTAACAACATTCTTAGCTCCGATTTTGATGGTCTTCCCAGTTTGAGGATTTCTTCCTTCACGGGCAGCTCTTTCTGATACTGACCAGGAACCGAAACCTACCAAAGATACTCGGTCTCCTTTTTTTAGAGTTCCCTCAACGTTGTCCAGAAATGCTTCAAGAGCTTTCTTGGCTGCAGCTTTGGAAATTCCGGCGTTTTCAGCCATTGCATCAATTAAATCTGTTTTGTTCATAATGGTAAAATTAAAATTAATTGTTGGTTTAACTTGTAAATATGCTCTACAAATTTATATGGAAATCTCGGTCGTGCAAGTAATGACAAGGGAAATGAGAGTTATTGTTAATAACTTGGATGGATTGTTAATAACTCGAGGTTGTTTCGTTTGAAATACCCGCGAATCAGTACTGACGCGGGTTACGCGACTACTGCCTCTTTTTCAAACTCAAACCCATTGAGGAATTCCTTTATTTTCATTTTTCGCTTTCCCGGAAGCTGTATTTCCTCCAGATAAATAAAGCCTCCTGCCACGGCCACTTTCGCGGCTCTTTCTTCCTGAATAATTTGTCCGGGTTCCAGTCGGTGTGCCGCCATTTCTTTGCGTGCCTGGTATATCTTCATGATCACAGGCTCGGTATTATTTTGAAGTTCCGTCCAGGCCGTGGGGTAGGGACTTAAACCGCGAATATGGTTATGAATCTCATCAAGAGATTTGTTCCAGTCAATCCGGGTATTGTCCCGGTTGAGCTTATAGGCGCTTTTTAAACTGCCATCTGAAGGCTGAGGAGTGGTAGTTATCGTTCCCGTTTTTATCTGCTCCAGTGTTCGGACTACTAGTTGAGCGCCTGTAACCATCAGCCGGTCGTGAAGGCTTCCTGCGGATTCCTCTGGCTGGATGGCTACTTCCTCCTGTAGGATCATGGCTCCGGTGTCGATCTTTTCATCTATGAAAAACGTGGAGACGCCGGTTTGGGTTTCTCCATTGATAATGGCCCAGTTTATCGGAGCGGCACCCCGATACTGGGGGAGTAGGGAAGCATGAAGGTTGAAGGTCCCGTACTCGGGGAGCTGCCAAACTATGGCAGGCAACATCCTGAAGGCAACCACCACCTGTACATTTGCCTTCCACTGCTTTAACTGGTTTAAAAATTCAGGGTCCTTCAGATTCACTGGTTGGAGCAGCGGTAGTTCTTGTGCTTCCGCATATTTTTTGACGGCTGATTGTTGGAGCTTCCTACCCCTTCCTGCCGGTTTATCTGGTGCCGTAACGACACCTACCACCTGGAATCCACCTTCTATTATAGCTTTCAGACTCTGAACCGCGAAATCGGGGGTTCCCATAAATACTATTCTCAACTCTCTCATTATTCTGATAATTTGTAGGTTCGATCCTCATGGAGGAGGATCAACTTCTTTTCGATTAGTTGTTCTAGGACCATTTGGATATGCTTCTTCTGGTACGGTAGTTTTTCGTAGATTTCCTCTGCTGTAAGGGATTCTTTCTCTAAAGCGCTCTTTATAGAAAGGTACATCCGGTTTTTCTGAAGAGGGCTTAGACCGCGCTCTACAGAACGTCGGCAAACATCACAGCCATTACAGGGTTTACCACCAGTCTCACCAAAGTACCTTAGTAGCTGCAAGCTGCGACAATCTTTTTCATTAAATACGTACTGAAGAACGGAAGCCAATTTTTTCTTCTTGCTCTGGGTGTATTGTTCGATAAAAGGAGTATGGGGAAGAATGCTACTGTTGTCTTCCCGGGGAACTAAAAAAGTGATGCCGGCATCATGGATATTATGCTCGAAGATAATGAAGCCCTGATCGGCATAGGACTGCAGTATTCTTATAGCCTCACTCATCGGAATCTGGGCGCGCTCGCACACTGTCCGAAGATTTATGGAAATCATATCCTCAAACACACCACCGTAAGTTCTTTGAATAGTTTGAATCAAAGCGCTGAATTTCGAGTCCTTATAACAGGCGTCCTGTAGCTGGCGGTGGCTGGTGCGCACTTGTATCCGGGTTTGTTTTTCCACTCCTTCTGTTCTCTGTATCATTCCGAGCCGCTCTAATAACTGTAGGGTGTTATAGGTTTTTACCGTTTCAAGATTATAAGTACTACAGAAAGCTCTAAAGTTATAGTTGAAATGGAATTCCTGGCCCTCACCATATGCAATGCGAAAGTAAGACATCAGCCTTTTGTAAACCAGCTTGGTGGACTCCAGGTCAGGAAGACTGTAGAGGTATTGTTTTTTTAAAAGCTCCTGGTCTTTGTCATTACAAAGAATAATGGCCTGGGCAGGTAAACCATCTCTTCCGGCCCTACCGGCCTGCTGAAAATAGCTTTCCAGATTCTCAGGTAAATCCAGATGGATGACTGTCCGAACGTCTGACTTGTCGATCCCCATTCCGAAAGCCGACGTGGCCACCATGACGCGTTTTTGACTGCCGAGCCATTGTTGCAGTCGCTCTGTTTTTAGTGACTCCGGTAATCCTCCGTGATAATACGTGGCGGAAATTCCTTGATTTTCCAGAAAGCCGGCAATAGAGGCTGCTTTTCTTCTTGATCCCACATAGACGATTCCCGCCTGGCTGTGAGCATGCAATATATCCCTCAGCAGCCGATTCTTCTCCTGCGTGAGCTGTACCTCGTAGGTAATATTGGGTCGGGCGAAACTCGATTGAATAACCTGGGGCCGGGTAAAATGTAATTGTTCCTGGATATCTTCTGAGACCTCAGGTGTGGCCGTTGCTGTCAACGCAATGATGGGGGAATCGGGTTTCAATTCACGCAGCAACTGAATATTGCGGTAGGCCGGTCGAAAATCATGTCCCCACTGTGAAATACAATGCGCCTCATCCACGGCAATCAGGGAAACGTTCATTTTTTTAATTCGCTCTTGAACCAGGTCATTATGAAGTCTCTCCGGCGATAAGTATAAAAATTTGTAGTTTCCGTAAATGCAATTATCCAACATTTGGTCCAGCTCGCCCAGTGCAATTGCACCAGTAAGGGCCATAGCGCGTATCCCTTTGTCCCGGAGCGTAACAACCTGGTCTTGCATAAGCGCCACTAGCGGCGAAATCACCACACAAATGCCCGGTCGCAACAGGGCAGGGATCTGGAAACAGACGGATTTTCCTCCACCAGTAGGCAACAGAGCCAAAACATCATTTCCTTCTAGGACCTTATTGATAATTTTGTTCTGAAGCGGCCTGAAGGATGGGTGCCCCCAATACTTTCGCAATATGTCTACAGGTGTGGCCATCCCCTCTAAGGTAGGTGCTCTAAAATAAAAGAAACCCGCTCTTCCAGAGAACTACACGGCACCTCCTTAATAGGGTATCCGCTCCTGATATAGGTTTCCGATAGGTGTTTGTGTATGAGACAAGCCTGGTCAAAAGATTCGTAGCGTTCCTGATCACAGGTGTAAATGTCCTCCCACGGGGGGAGGAAAAATACGGTAGTATAGGTGTAGGTGTGACAGACTTCCCGAAAAAGGGGGGGATAGTCATTGCCGGCAAAATCGAGATAAGCCACCACATCAGGGATGCCACGATCATAAAATACATATTCTTCACTAGAGACTTCGGCCTGTTTATATTGCTCGATTCTTCCGTCCAATAAAAGTTGGCTGAAGAGCAAAGGCTTTTCCAGAAAGAGTTGGTCGATTCCTTCTTTTTTTGCCGACCGGATCACTTCTCTTGATACTTCAGGCAAGCAGGAATATCCCTTCTCTTCCAGTAATTGAATTACCGAGGTTTTGCCCGTTCCCGGGCCTCCGGTGATTACGATTCGTTTGGTTTCCACCCGGCAAATTTCGGGATTTGACCTTAATATTAAAAATATAACTTTCCCGTATCTTTGTATTGAAATAAAAGAATTGCTATGAGTTCACAACAAAATCACGAGGATTTCTACCGGAAATTGCTGGGGCAGCTTCATGACACTTCCACGTGGCCTTCGGAGTACCTGTATAAGTTCATTGTTCCGACCGATTTAGACAAAATCAATCACATTCAGAATGTGTTTAATAACATGGGTGCTGTAATTTCCACTAAAGAGTCGCGTAGCGGTAACTACACCAGTATATCGATCAACGTTAAGATGAAAAGTCCGGAAATGGTTATTGAAAAATACAAGGAGGTCACCGAAAACGTTGAAGGAGTCATTTCCCTGTAAGTTAACACTGCTTATTCTGCTAATTTTTCTTAATTATTGCCAAGGATGGGGGAGACCCTGAAGAATATTTCGTATTTTGCGGGCCAGTAACTTCTGCCTAATATTTACCACAAAGAACTTAAAAATTTGACACACGCATTAGAGTACAACTCCGAGAGGAGTCATTTAATTATTCCCGAATATGGACGTCATATTCAGAAAATGGTAGAGTATGCCGTTGAGATTGAGGATGATGAAGAGCGGAATCAGGTGGCCAAAGCCATCATTTCAGTCATGGGGAATCTCAATCCCCATTTAAGGGACGTTTCTGATTTTCAACATAAGTTATGGGATCAGTTGTTTATCATCAGTGATTTTAAATTAGATGTAGACAGTCCTTTCCCCAAGCCTTCGAGGGATGTTCTTGAGGAACGGCCAGGAAAAATGCCTTATCCTCAGAATTACACCAAATACCGCTTTTACGGCAATAACATAAAGAAGATGATTGAGGTAGCCAGTGGATGGGAAGATGGGGATTTGCGGGATGCCCTTATATTATCCATTGCCAACCATATGAAAAAGTCCTACCTGAATTGGAATAAGGACTCTGTGGAAGATTCGGTAATCTTTGATCACCTAAGGGAACTTAGTAACGGACGAATTGATCTTAAGGCTGAGGAAGAAGATCTGAGTCAGGTAGCAGACCTGCTTAAGGATACCAAGAAACCGTATAAAAAATCCGCGAAGAAATCCCATCGCAATCGCAATCGTAAACGTCATTAAAATTATTATTCATGGGTAAATTCCAGATAGAGGGGGGAGCTCCTCTCAGTGGTGAAATTCAACCCCAGGGTGCCAAGAATGAGGCTCTTCAAATTCTTTGCGCTGTTCTACTGACTAAAGAACCAGTCACAATTAATAACATTCCCAATATTCTGGACATCAATAAGCAAATTGGTTTATTGGAAGACCTGGGAGTGAAAATCGAAAAATTGGGACCCGGTAGTTTCCGATTTCAGGCCGATGATGTGGATCTGGAATATCTCCGGACCCAGCGATTTAAAGATGAAGGAAGCTCGCTTCGCGGATCCATCATGCTAGTGGGGCCGCTATTAGGAAGGTTCGGAAAGGGTTACATCCCAAAGCCTGGTGGTGACAAAATCGGTCGAAGAAGATTGGATACTCATTTCGAAGGTTTCACTAAACTGGGAGCAAAATTCCGGTACAATGATGAGGAACGTTTTTATGGAGTGGAGGCTCCTGAGGGAGGGCTACAGGGATCTTTTATGCTTCTGGAGGAGGCGTCCGTCACGGGCACCGCGAATATTCTTATGAGTGCTGTTCTGGCAAAGGGGAAAACGACCATTTACAATGCGGCTTGTGAACCTTACCTGCAGCAATTGTGTAAAATGCTCAACTCCATGGGCGCCAAAATTTCAGGGGTCGGATCCAATCTGCTTCAAGTGGAAGGAGTGGAATCCTTAACTGGATGTGAACACACCGTGTTACCCGACATGATAGAGATCGGTTCATGGATCGGACTTGCTGCCCTTACCCGCAGTGAATTAACCATTAAGAATGTTTCATGGGAGAATCTAGGCGTGATTCCCAACACCTTCCGCAAACTGGGTCTTACTGTTGAAAAACGGGGAGCAGATATTTATATTCCTGCCCATACCCAGGGTTATGAAATTCAGAATTTTATTGATGGTTCTATCATGACCATTAGCGATGCACCCTGGCCAGGTTTTACACCTGATTTACTGAGTATTATCCTGGTGGTAGCTACTCAGGCTAAAGGCAGTGTGCTGATTCACCAGAAAATGTTTGAGAGCCGTTTGTTTTTTGTCGACCGTCTGATAGATATGGGAGCACAAATTATTTTGTCAGATCCACACCGAGCGGTGGTTATTGGACAGAACTTCGAATCCGATCTACGGGCTACTACAATGGTGTCTCCTGATATTCGAGCGGGAATTTCACTGCTGATTGCTGCGCTATCAGCCAAGGGAACTTCCGTAATACACAATATTGAACAAATTGACAGAGGGTATGAGCGTATAGATGAGCGTCTCCGTGCTATCGGAGCAAAAATCACCCGACTGGATTAATTAGCTGAGAAACCAAAAAAGAGCTGCCTCAATGAGACAGCTCTTTTTTTAAATAAATTAGACAAGCTATCGCTTTGTCATCTCCGTTTTCCTCCTTCTGAGTTGTCTTTCAATATCATTTACCGTTTCAGCTGCTGCCGCTTCAAAACTTTCCTCATTTGAAGAGGCATGAATTCTAGGGCCGGGTAAATTTAATTCGACGGCGCAAATTTTTCCTTTGCCTGCAGTGGTATCTTTTTCTTCTTTAAAAATAATATCTGCACTAATGATATCATCGAATTTTGTCTCCAGCTTATCCAGCTTTTTCTGAATGAGCTGCTCTGCAGAGGGGCTGCGTTCCGCGTGGACAAATTGAATGTTTGTCTTCATAAGTTCAAGTTTAAGATTGATTTCTACTGCTGAATATACTAAAAATGTAGCAGATTGTGGTGGAAATAGGGCAAAAAGTGCGTCCTCAAGAACTCAAAATCTCCTATTCATAAAACACAAAGGCTATCGACCTATTAACACGTTGAGGTTTAGGCTATTGCTCTGGGTGATCAACAGCGATGACTTCGTATGCTACACTTTTATCTGGTAGAAGCCGGTATTGAAAAATCGCCTGTCCCTGAATGTGGCCGTCATCATAGATGGCCATTACCCATTTATCGCTAAGTACTTCCACTTTTCGGAAAGCCATGGTTCCTCCTAAAACGGCATCCAGGGGAATCAGTTCCGGTCGCTTACTGAGGTCTTCGGTGATAAAGGCTTCTGGATTGTCTATGTCACGAAAGGCCCGACCCCATAAAATCGGATAGCCGTCTTCCATTTCTTCAGGTGGTAATTGCTCCAGAGAATCCAGGGTCTTTTGTTGCCTTTCTACCAGATTGATTAAGGAATCATTTTCGGTTTCGTATTCAGCTTTTTCAGTATTTCCTTCTCTGTCTGTGCAGGATAGCAAAAAAGAACCTGCGAGAATAAGCACGAATGTATTTTTCATTTTAATCATCAAATAGATTATTATATGGATTGCCCGGAGTTACATAGAATTTCCCACTTACGTAGCGGAAGTGCCTGTCCATAGCAGCAATCTTTTTTTGATCCTGATCATCCAGTTCCAGTTCCACACTTTTTAAATTGCTTATAATGTGCGCTTTAGTGGTGGATTTGGGAATCACTGCTGTTCCCCTGTCCAGTGACCATTTTATTAGAACCTGAGCCGGAGAGAATTGATGCTTTTTGGCAATTTCCACTATGGTGGGATGTTCTAATAAGGAGGGCTCTGTCTCGGACTTTAGCGAGGCATGGCGGTCCCCGCTTCCCAAAGGGGAATATGCTGTTACATGGATATCGTGCCCGGCGCAGAATTTCAAAAGGTCGGCTTGCTGAAGAAAGGGATGTAATTCCACCTGGTTCACTTCAGGCGCCTGGCCGCTACGGGCAATAAGATCTTTTAACTTGGGCACGCTGAAGTTGGATACCCCTACATGGCGAACCAGCCCCTGGTCCCTTGCCTCCAGCATGGCTTCCCAGGTTTCAATAAGGGGAACTTCTTCTAAGGAAAGGAAATCCTCATCTTTCTTTGCACTGCCTATGCCGGATTTAAAAGCCACTGGCCAGTGGATTAAATACAGATCAAGGTAATCCTGTTGTAAATCCAGCAGGGATTTTTTTAAAGCAGGAATGACATCTTCAGCTTTATGGGCATCATTCCAGAGTTTGGAGGTAATCCAGACATCTTCCCGCTTAATGGGCCCGGATCGGAAGGCCTGGTTAAATACCTGACCAATCACGTCTTCATTGGCATAATACGCAGCACAATCAATATGCCGGTAACCAGCTTCCAGAGCAATGTTGACCGCTGCTGGAACCTTATCCCTTTTCGATTTCCAGGTACCCAGTCCGAGCATGGGCATTTGGTCACCATTCTTAAATCTGAGCTTCTTCATTTTTCCCGAATTAAACCTTGAAATTAGGAAGAAAAGAAGATATTAGGAAAGAAAACTCGGAATAAAGGCCTTTTGTAGTATCTGAATTCCTCGTCTTTCCAGTCAGTGAAGGGTCTATTGATCCTCCTGGGGACGGCGTGGATGATATTTTTCCATCACCTTCTTTAAGTGGCTTCGATCCGTATGCACATAAATCTCAGTAGTGGTAATACTTTCATGTCCCAGCATCTGTTGAATAGCACGCAGATCGGCTCCGTTTTCCAAAAGATGGGTCGCAAAGGAGTGTCGGAAGGTATGGGGACTTACTCTTTTTTCAATCCCTGCAGCCTGAGCCAGTCTTTTCACCAGCGTGAAAATCATGGCCCTGGTGAGCTGGCCCCCCCGTCGGTTGAGAAACAGGATATCTTCGGCAGTATTTTTTATAGGCATGTGAATACGGACCTGGTTTTTATACAAAAGAATGTACTTTATCGTTGTGGGGGAGATGGGGACAAAGCGTTGTTTGTTTCCTTTGCCTGTTACTCGTATAAAACCTTCTTCAAAGAATAAATCAGAAAGCCTCAGAGCAACGAGTTCTGATACGCGCAGGCCACAGCTATAAAGAGTCTCAATTATGGCCCGATTTCGCTCTCCCTCCGGCTGACTTAAATCAATTGCTCCTATTAACTCATCTATCTCACCAGTAGAAAGGGTGTCAGGTAGCTTTCTGGTAGTACGGGGAGACTCCATTAAATCCATGGGATTGGTGGATCGGTATTCCTCGAAGATGAGGTAGGAGAAAAAACTTCGAAGACCTGAAATGACCCTTGCCTGGGATTGTGCACTTAGCTTTTTGGACAGACTGTATATGAATTGCTGAACCGTTTCCTCTTCAATTTCAAGCGGTCCGGGAGCATCTTCCCAATCGGCCACAAATTCTGCAAGTTTTTCCACATCCAGCGAATAACTGATAATAGAGTTTTCCGACAGCCCTCGTTCCAGGCGAAGGTAGTATTGGTAATCTTTTATGGCTTCTTTCCAGTTCACGCCGTAAATATAAGGGCTTTTGGCCGGCCCCTTAGTAATACTTTAGTATGAACTTAGTTTTTCTTAACGGGTCAGAACCTAATTTTGCTATGAACCATAAAACTGATAGTTATGAAAAAGTCGATTGTATTGATCGCGATGCTACTAATGGGAACTGTCTACACCACGGCTCAGGAATATGTGATGTTCGGAATAAAAGGTGGGGTAAACTTCTCTTCTGTGACAGGAGATGCATTTTCTGACTTTGAAGACGAAAGCGCAAGAACCGCTTTCCATTTAGGACTGCTGGCTGAAATTCCAATTTCAGATCGGTTTTCCCTTCAACCAGAGGTGCTCTATTCGGCACAGGGCTATGATGTGGTGAGAATAGAGGATGGTCAGGATGTGGAGCGCCGGTTTGATTACATAAGTGTTCCTGTCCTGGCAAAGCTCTACCTGATCGATGGTTTTGCCCTGGAAGCAGGACCACAGTTTAGTTATTTGGTGGAGAATGAGTTAGGAAGGGGAGATGATGAGATTGAACTGAGCGATGATTACTTGAACAAGTTTGACTTCAGTGTAGGTCTTGGAGCCTCATGGAAACTTTCAAATTTCTTTGTGTATGGCCGGTATAATGTCGGACTTACGGAGATTTATGACATTGAAGGAGCTGACGCCAAGAACGGAGTCATTCAACTAGGAGTAGGTTTGCTATTCTAGTAAAAATTCAAAATAAGGAAAAGGAGGGGCAAGTGTAGCTATTTGCCCCTTTTTTGTTGTCAGAACCTTAATTTCCAAGAAAAAACCAGTAACTTAGATGGTATAAACCACTAAATATCTGAAGGTATGAAAAGAGTTGCAGGGTTGTTGATAGTTGTGCTTCTGGCCACTAATCTGGCCATGGCTCAGAGTAGTTGGAAGCTGGGTGCCAATGTGGGGCTTCCGGTAGGAGAGATGGATGATGTGACGGATCTTCAGTGGGGTGCTGACCTGACCTATATGTATGAACTTGCCAACATTGTGGGTATAGGGGCCATGGCAGGATATTCGCAGTACGTGACAGATGACCGCTTTATAGATGTGCTATTTTTACCAGTTGCTGCATCAGGACGAATCGGATTTCCCAGAGGGCTATTTATAGGAGCCGATTTAGGTTATGCTTTTGGACTTTCTGATAACAACGACGGGGGAATTTATTACAGACCCAAATTGGGATTTAATCTTTTTGGTTTATCCCTTATTGCCTCTTATTCTGGAGTGAATGCCGACGGAGCATCTTTTAATTCTGTCAACCTGGGTGTGGAATTCGGGCTCTAACTGAAAGAGGGAAGGACCTGGTGTGTCTTTAGGTGTTGGAAATTTCTGAAGATTTGTATCTTTAGACCATGAAGATACGTATCATTAACGGCCCGAATCTGAATTTATTGGGTAGCCGCGAACCCGGCACGTACGGCACTCGAAGCTTCGATTCTTTTTTTATGGAACTTCAGGAAAAATTTCCGGAGGTAGCATTGGATCATTTTCAATCAAACATTGAAGGTGAACTCATTGATGCCCTACACGCAAGTGCCGGCATTTGTGACGGAATTGTCTTAAATGCCGCAGCCTATACGCACACCTCTGTAGGACTGGGAGATGCCGTAGCCGCCATACAAACACCAGTAGTGGAAGTACATATTTCCAACACACAGGCCCGTGAGCCTTTCCGGCATGTTTCCTACATAGCGCCTCATGCCAGGGGCATTATTACCGGATTTGGACTCAAAAGCTACGAACTGGCAATTCGTAGTTTCTTGTAATGGGGCGCCTCCTGGCCTTTCATACTTTCAGAACCTGGTATTATGGAGTACAAGCAGGTAAAAAAAAGAGCCGTTTGAATTCATCAGACGGCTCTTCAAATATACCTCTATGGGTAATGCTCTAATAACTCTTATAGGTGAATAACCTCTCCATAGGCATCGGCAACTGCTTCCATTACTGCTTCACTCATAGTAGGGTGAGGGTGGATCGTTTTAAGCACCTCATAGCCTGTGGTTTCCAGTTTTCTCCCCAGAACAGCTTCGGCAATCATGTCAGTCACGCCTGCACCAATCATGTGGCAGCCCAGCCATTCTCCGTATTTGGCATCAAAAATCACTTTGACAAATCCGTCCGGAGTACCGGCAGCTTGTGCTTTCCCAGAGGCCGAGAACGGGAATTTTCCAACCTTTAATTCATAACCGGCTTCCTTGGCCTGCTTCTCTGTTAGTCCAACAGAAGCAATTTCCGGAGAAGCATAGGTACAACCAGGAATGTTGTCGTAATCAATGGGCTCTACATCCAGACCCGCGATTTTCTCAACACAGGTAATGCCTTCAGCCGAAGCAACGTGCGCCAAAGCAGGACCTGCAACCACATCTCCAATGGCATAAATTCCTTTGGCACTGGTCTGGTACCACTGGTCCACGACAATTTTATCTTTCTCGGTCTTAATGCCCAGGTCTTCAAGACCAATGTTTTCAATATTTGTCTTGATTCCTACTGCGGACAGGACGATGTCAGCTTCCAGGGTCTCTTCCCCTTTTTTAGTTTTCACCCTGGCTTTCACTCCATTTCCTGAAGTGTCCACGCTCTCTACAGAGGCATTGGTCATGACTTTAATTCCGGCTTTCTTGAAGCTTCTTTCAAACTGCTTGGAAACTTCCTCGTCTTCTACCGGTACCAGGTTAGGTAAGTATTCTACAATAGTTACTTTAGTTCCGATACTGTTGTAGAAGTTTGCAAACTCCACCCCAATTGCCCCTGACCCCACGACGATCATAGACTTGGGCTGCTTCTCCAGGTTCATGGCTTCCCGATACCCGATGACCTTCTTTCCGTCCTGAGGGAGATTCGGTAATTCTCGGGATCGTGCGCCTGTGGCTACAATAATGTATTCAGCCTGATAGTCTTTCGTGTTGTTGTCCTTGTCGGTGACACTGACTTTCTTTCCTTCTTTGAGCTTTCCGAAGCCATTGATAACATCTATTTTATTCTTCTTCATGAGGAACTGAACCCCTTTGCTCATTCCGTTGGCAACATTTCGGCTTCTTTTGATGATGGAGCCAAAATCTGCTTCAGCTTTTTTCACCTTCAGACCATAGTCTTCTGCATGGTTCAAATATTCAAAAACCTGAGCACTCTTAAGAAGGGCCTTGGTAGGGATACAACCCCAGTTGAGACACACGCCTCCTAAACTTTCTTTTTCTATAACAGCGGTTTTCAAACCTAGCTGTGAGGCTCTTATTGCCGTCACATAGCCCCCCGGGCCACTTCCCAGTACAATGACATCGTATTTACTCATATTTCAGATTTTTCAAAAGTCAGTTCAAAAGGCGAATTTACACATTTAAGACGGAAATTCTAAGCCTTCGTCTAACGCAATTCGAGCTTTTGGATTTGACTTTCCTGAATTTTCAGGGTGGACATGACCTCATTGAAATTTCTCAGGTCAATGCTTTGGGCTTCATATACCTGAGCGGGAATGATAGCAACCCGAAACACTTGATTATCGGTGTATTCAGGTCCTAGGCTCTCCAGTTCCAGGTCTGAATCCAAAAAGATATTCACATCGAAAAAGGTGTAGTCATAATTATACATGACGGTTCCTCCCGGTACGTAATAGGTATTTGGAAGGGCCCGCCAAATATCTATCGGAGCGCCACTGTTACTATCGTCCTGCCCGGCCAGAAGGTAAACCTGGACCACATCCGATTCATAAACTTCCACATCCGTGAAATCCGAATAAGTGGCAAAAAGCGAAAAATCATTGTCGGGGGTAAAATCTCCCTCTATTTCAAAAATGGTTGCGATCTCTCCCTCACCCGGTGGGCCTTGAGGTCCAGGAGGTCCTTCAGGACCACGAGGTCCGGGTTCATCTGATGAGCATCCTGTGAGGATGAATAAGGCCACCATGGCCATGCTTAGGACTGATTTCATGTTTATTTGGATTTAGGTTCAAATTCAATACTGGCGGAATTCACGCAATAGCGCTGTCCTGTGTCGGTAGGTCCGTCGTCAAATACATGTCCCAGGTGGCTACCGCAGTTCGAGCACAGGATTTCGATTCGAATCATCCCGAAACTGGTGTCCTGTACATACTCGATGCTGCCTTCTATGGCCTGGTCAAAACTCGGCCATCCGCAATTGCTTTTAAATTTCTGGTCCCCTGTAAAAAGTTTGGCATCACAAGCAGCACAGCGGTATTCTCCATCCTGGAAATGAAGGTTATATTTACCTGTGTGAGGGGGTTCCGTACCTTTTTCCCGTAATATTCGATATTGATCATCTGAGAGCCGTTCCCGCCATTCCGCTTCACTTCGTTGAACTGGATATTTCTTAATCATGATTAATTTATTTATGGATAAAAAATTAATATTTCTATAGCTATTATACAAATGTTGAGGGCTAAAAAAGAATTTAATTTTTCAATTCTTCCTATAAAATATTAACAACAACTATACCGTCAAAAACTTTACAATCCTATTTATGACTCTTTGATCCCCTAAGATCCGGCGGTGTCCCAAGCCCTGGGTGATCAGGAGTTCTGCATTTTTAAGCGACTTCCCGATTTCATGAGCGGCATTTACCGGCACATCTATATCATCCTCATCATGGATAACCAGGGTAGGAGCTTCTACTGCATCTGCGGAAACGGCTCCTGATAACTCCTCGAGATCCTGTTGAAATTTGTTATCCAGGTATTCTTTCATTCGGTGTGCTATTCTGGGGCTAAGGCCCAGATTCCTGATGAACTCCTCGGTTATGTGGGTGACTGAGTTGCCGGTTCCTATGATTACCAGTCTGCGGGGATTCATTCCTTCTTTTACTGCCCTGAGACTTGCCATGCCTCCAAGAGAATGACCAATAACAGCATCAAAGGGACCATAAAGTGTTTCTAAATGGAGGGCTGCCTGCGTAAAAAAAGGCATCATACTTATTTTTCCAGGTGCTCTGCCATGACCAGGGGCATCAAAACTGACGATACCAAACCCTTGATCTTTTAAAGCTTCCGCCATGACGCTGAGCTGGGTTCCCCGGCCACTCCAGCCGTGAACCAAAAGAATTTTCCGCTCGCCCTGGCCATAGTGGTATACCACAATTTCACGCCGTATGGAAGGCACCGTCACGCGCTCCTTCTGGCTGCTGCGGTCCATTTCCATTTCTCTTTTTGGTAATTTGTATCGAAAGGGGGTCAGAAACAACCTGGCTGCGAATCGTGTAGCGAAAAAAGGAGAAACTGCATTGAGTATTTTCCCTGCATAGAGGATGTAGGGAGGCACCAGAATTTGTTGTGCAGGTTTTTTATCTTTTCGCATTTCCTTCATGAAATTTTAAAACGGGGAAGATACTAAATTTCCCAGGCCCAATTTTCGAATAATGATTAGGTTTATGTGTTAAAGCTGCTTTAAATTTGCCTCTGGAGATAATCCTTATCCTTAATTTTAAAATTAAAAATGGTATGAAAGCTTCGAGGCTAATTACAGTTGTTGGTTTGCTTTTGCTGGTTGCGGCATGTAAAACCAATCCTTTCACAGGGGAGCGGAACCTGAACTTTGTTTCCAATTCCCAGATATTTCCCGCTTCTTTCCAACAGTACGATGAGGTACTTTCCCAAAGCAAAGTGGTGCGTAATACCACTGAGGCACGCAGCATTCAGAATGTGGGGCAGCGGATCGCTACAGCAGCCAAGCGTTTTTTGGATGCCAATGGATACCAGGGATATCTGGAAGATTATCAGTGGGAGTTCGCTCTCTTAGAGGATGAATCGGTCAACGCCTGGGCAATGCCGGGAGGTAAAATTGCTTTTTATACCGGAATACTTCCAATCGCCCAGGATGAAACGGGAATCGCTACCATTATGGCACACGAAGTAGCCCATGCCGTTGCGGATCATGGAGCTCAGCGAATGAGCGCCCAACAACTGCAACAGTTGGGAGCAGTGGTCGGAGGCGTTGCCCTTAGTGGGTCAAGTGAACAAACCCAGCAGATATTTGCACAGGCCTACGGCCTGGGGTCTCAGTACGGAGTTATGTTGCCCTTTAGCCGAAGCCATGAAACGGAGGCTGATCGGATCGGTTTAACCTTAATGGCAATAGCCGGTTATGATCCTGCAAAAGCTCCGGATCTGTGGAGAAGAATGAAAGCGGCCGGGGGAGAAGGACCTCCAGAGTTTTTAAGTACGCACCCTTCACCCGATACCAGAATCCGAAACCTGGAGCAGTGGGCTCCCGAAGCAAAAAGAGAGGCTGCCAAATATGGAGTGACGGATTTTAGATAATTCAGCTTAAAATAGGTATTTTCGAAGCTGCTTGGGAACAGGCGGCTTTTTTAATTTCATGACATGACTGCATTTCCGAAAGGAAACAAGAAAACTCTCAACGCCTGGGCTTTTTATGACTGGGCAAATTCTGTCTACAGCCTGGTCATCGCTTCCTCCATTTTTCCTATTTTTTACGGGGCGCTCACGATTGTTCGGGATCATCAGGGAAATGTACTGGACGATACTGTAGCGTTTGCTGGGTTCCAAATTAATAATGATTCTCTTATTAGCTTTGTCACGGCACTGGCTTTCCTAATAGTAGCTGTCATTTCTCCTTTTCTCTCCGGTATAGCCGATTACATGGGAAACAAAAAGCTTTTCCTGAAGTTTTTCTGTTACCTGGGTGCCATCTCATGTATCGGACTCTACTGGTTCAGTCTGGACGAATTATGGTTTGGACTCCTGTGTTATCTCTTGGCGCTCATTGGATTTTGGGCCAGTTTGGTATTTTACAACTCCTATTTACCAGATTTGGCGCCAGCCGACCAGCAGGACAAATGGAGTGCAAGAGGTTTCTCCTATGGGTACATCGGAAGCGTCATT
>JAJUIC010000196.1 GCA_029265595.1 Flavobacteriaceae bacterium | reverse complement strand
GTATTCAACAAAGGCAATACAAATTTTGAATTCCGACCTGGCCCTATTTTTTCCAATATCGTTCTGATTGATGAAATCAACCGGGCCCCGGCCAAAACACAGGCTGCCTTGTTTGAAGTTATGGAGGAAAGGCAGGTGACTATTGATGGAGTACAACATCCCATGTCCCCACCATTTATGGTCCTGGCTACCCAGAATCCAATTGAACATGAAGGGACTTATGCACTTCCGGAAGCGCAACTGGACCGGTTCCTTTTTAAGATTAAGGTGGATTATCCGGATTTAAAGCATGAGGTTGAAATCTTAAAATCCCACGATCAGCGTCAGGGGAAGGATCCTAAAGAAGGTATTCAGGCAGTACTAACACCGGATGACCTCTTATACCTCCAGCAACAAATCCAGAAAATCAGGGTCGACGACAATTTGCTGCATTACATCGCCCGAATCGTCACCCAAACCAGGACGCACCCTCACCTCTTTCTGGGCGCCTCTCCCAGGGCTTCTCTGGCTCTAATGAATGCTTCCAAAGCATTTGCTGCTATAGAGGGTCGGGAATTTGTCATTCCTGAAGATATTAAACGAGGTTTGGTTCCTGTCCTGGGGCATCGCGTGATCCTTACTCCGGAACGGGAAATGGAAGGATTATCCACAGAGGAAGTAATTGAAATGGTTTCGCAAACTGTAGAAATTCCAAGATAAGGTGCTGGCATTGCTCAAAACACTATACCTGCAGCAGAGGTTCTTCTACGCGCTTTTCTGTATCTCCGTGGGATTTCTGCTTTCCTATTGGGTTTCCTTTTTATACCCCATAGTCTGGGTTTGCCTGATCTTTCTGATGGTGTTTTTGATTTGGGATACCATTGCTCTCTACAAACTACATGGTTTAACAGCAGAAAGAAAACTCTCATCTCGGTGGTCCAATGGTGACGAGAACCAGGTACAAATCAATCTGAAAAACAAATACGCTTTTAAGCTCCACCTCGAAATTATTGAAGAGCTTCCGGTTCAATTTCAAAAAAGAGATTTCTATCACGCGTTAACTCTCGATCCCCATTCCACTGATAGCTATACCTACAGCATAAGACCAGTCAATCGCGGCCTGTACACCTTTGGTTCTTTGAATATTTTCGCCTCCTCGTCGTGGGGTTTTGTCAGACGCCGCTACCGATTTGATTATCAACAACAGGTAAAGGTATATCCATCGTTTAAGCAAATGAAGCAATACGATTTTTTATCACTCAATTCCAGAAGAAACCAGAGTGGATCTAAAAAAATAAGGAGGCTGGGGCATACCATGGAGTTTGAACAGATAAAAGAATATGTACCCGGAGATGATATCCGGACCCTCAATTGGAAAGCGACGGCCAAGCGGGCGGAGCTGATGGTCAACCAATATCAGGATCAGCGTTCTCAGTCCCTGTACTCGGTCATAGACAGAAGCAGGGTCATGAAAATGCCCTTCCAGCAACTCAGCCTGCTGGACTACAGTATCAACTCCAGTCTGGCCTTTTCCAATATTGCCCTACAGCGCAAAGACAAGGTAGGTCTGCTATCATTTTCAAATTCAATCGACAACATTGTAAAAGCAAATTCTAATATCACCCACCTTGGCCGCATTCAGGAAGCGCTATACAATGTGAGCACAAACTATACTGAGGCAGAATTCGGAACTCTGTATGGATATATTAAAAGAAAAATCACCCAACGAAGTTTTATCATGTTGTATACCAACTTTGAACACAAGGATGCTTTGTTTCGGCAACTGCCTTATTTGAAAGGAATTGCACGCAGCCATTTTTTGGTGGTGGTGATGTTTGAGAATATAAAACTTACAGAGCTTGCTAAGGTTCCGGCAGATACTACTCCAGAAATTTTTAGGCAAACCATAGCTCAGGAACTGGTCTATGAAAAACAATGGATGAAGCTGGAATTAATAAGAAATGGCATTCACTGCATCCTCACCGCTCCTGAAAATCTTACCGTAAATGTCATTAATAAGTACCTGGAACTAAAAGCCACTGGAAAGTTGTAACTTTGGTAAAAATATTTTTCCATGGAACGCAAACGAACGAACAAAGTACTGCTGGGTAGAGGAGTTAAATATATGGCTGGAGCCTTACCTCTCATGTTCAGTGGCCCCGTGATTCTCTTTAGCTCGTTCAAAAACCAGGATAACCCACTATTCATTCCTGTTCTTATTGTAGCCCTCTTACTGATGTTCGGAAGTATGTACCTTGTCTATAAAGGTCTTCGAATAATCATGCAGGCGCTATTCGATTAGCTGATTCAGAAATAGATTCTAATCTAAACTCCGATTCCTTTAAAGGATTTTG
>JAJUIC010000041.1 GCA_029265595.1 Flavobacteriaceae bacterium | reverse complement strand
TATTATGCCTCTCGAAATTCTGATTGACACCAGGCGCCCCAATGGAGTTATGGCCCTTTCCAATTTAAAGCGAATGGACCAATTGGAAACATCTTTAGCCGAGCGTCCTGAATTATCCGCGCCATTGTCTGTGGTCCGCCTAGCCAAATACTCCAAGCAGGCCTTCTATAATGGGGATTCCCAGTATTATCAATTGCCCACCAGCCAGGAAAGGAACTTTATCCTTCCCTACTTAAGGAATTTTGATTCCGGAGGGGATTTGCTGCAGGCCTATGTGGATTCCACAGGTCAGTATGCCCGGGTCACTTCCTTTATGAAAGATATAGGTACGGAGGAGATGGAAAATTTGGAGGAAGAGCTGTGGCCCCAGATTCATAAATTCTTTCCCGCCGACCAGTTCGACGTGAGCATGACTGGAAAGGCACTGGTATTTCAGAAAGGAACGGAATACCTGATCAGAAATTTGGCGCTTTCCCTGAGCCTGGCAATCCTACTGATTGCTATTTTGATTGCATGGCTGTTCCGTTCCTTCCGGATGGTCATCATTTCATTGATTCCGAATTTAATCCCATTAGTAATGACAGCCGGATTGATGGGCTTTCTGGGCATTCCCATTAAACCTTCCACCATTTTGGTTTTCAGTGTGGCCTTTGGAATCTCAGTGGATGATACCATACATTTTTTGGCGAAATACAGGCAGGAGTTGAAAGCCAATAACTGGAAAATTAAAAAATCTGTTTACCGGGCGTTAAGAGAAACAGGCGTAAGCATGTTCTACACTTCGGTAGTCTTGTTCTTTGGGTTCGGGGTATTTATGATTAGTAGTTTCGGAGGAACCGTCGCTTTAGGCGGCCTGGTTGCGGCCACTCTATTATTTGCGCTGTTGTCTAACCTGCTACTGCTTCCTTCATTGCTGATATCGCTGGACCGGGCCATTGCCAGTAAAAGGATTTTAAAGGAACCCAGCATACAGCTTGTCCCAATTGAGGAAACTTCAAAAGGTTCAAAACGCCCCAGAGCATTCAAAAGGAAACGGATTCGCAGGGTGCACCCCTCCAGGAACAGGGCCAGCAAGAATCAACCACAGAAAAACCGGGGGGAAAGCCAGGATTGACCGGGCGAGGAGGGAGGCCCTCAATAGCCGATTTGGGCTTGCTCCTTTGATTGGTACCAGCGATGGATTATCTTTGTTAACTAATAAATTAACTGCAATGATAAAAGGAAGAATAGCTGAACTACTACAAAATACACAATACCTTCAGGAAGTAGAGGTACAGGGATGGGTTCGATCCTTCAGAAGCAACAGGTTTGTTGCCCTGAATGACGGATCTACCATCAATAACATTCAGGTAGTAATAGACTACGAAAACACACCGGAGGAGATCCTCAAAAGGATCAATGTAGGAGCTTCCGTTCTTTTTAGAGGCACATTGCAGGAAAGTCAGGGGTCCGGGCAGCAAGTGGAGATTCTGGCGACTGAGATCGAAATTCTCGGGGACGCCAATCCTGAAGAAGTAAAAAAGACCATACTTTCCCCGAAACGACACAGCCTGGAGAAACTACGGGAACAGGCTCATTTACGGGTGCGAACCAACACCTTTGGAGCCATCATGCGCGTGCGGTCCAGGTTGGCTTTTGCCGTCCACGATTACTTCCAGAGAAACAACTTCTTCTATGTTAACACGCCTATCATCACCGCCAGTGATGCCGAAGGTGCCGGGGAAATGTTTCAGGTAACTTCCCTGGATCTTGAAAATCTTCCCAAAACAGAGGATGGGAAGGTGGATTACTCTGAAGATTTTTTCGCAAAAGAAACAAATCTGACCGTGTCGGGGCAGCTGGAAGGCGAAACCTATGCCATGGGACTGGGGCAGATCTATACCTTCGGGCCTACTTTCAGGGCTGAAAATTCAAACACCACCCGTCACCTGGCTGAATTCTGGATGATTGAACCGGAAATGGCATTCTGTGATCTGGATCGCAATATGGACATTGCAGAGGACTTTATTAAGTACGTCCTTCGGTACATACTTGAAAACTGCCAGGATGATTTAGCCTTCCTCGAAAAACGTCAGCAGGAGGAAGAAAAAGCCAAACCCGAAAAGGAACGCAGTGCGATGTCTCTCACCGAGAAATTAAGGTTTGTGGTTGACAATAACTTCAAGAGAGTCAGCTATACCGAAGCCATTGAGATTTTAATGAATTCGAAACCCAACAAGAAAAAGAAATTCAAATACGTTATAGAAGAATGGGGGGCCGACCTTCAGAGCGAGCACGAGCGGTATCTGGTTGAAAAGCATTTTAAATGCCCGGTAATCCTATTTGATTATCCCGCCAGTATTAAAGCTTTTTACATGCGCCTGAATGAGGATAACAAGACTGTACGGGCCATGGATATCCTTTTTCCCGGAATTGGTGAAATTGTAGGAGGTTCTCAAAGGGAAGAGCGTCTGGATGTCCTTCAGGATAAAATGACGGCTCTGGGTATTGACCAGAAAGAATTATGGTGGTATCTTGATACCAGAAGATTCGGTACCTGCGTACATAGCGGATTTGGCCTGGGATTTGAACGCCTGGTATTGTTCAGCACAGGAATGTCGAACATCAGAGATGTCATTCCCTACCCCCGGACGCCGCACAACGCAGAGTTTTGAGGTACTTCTTAAAGTACTCAAAACACTCGGTGTAGGTTAGGATTGTAGGTGGTTTTTTTCTATTTTTATATAAAGCCCTGAATTGATGCTAAAGCAGCACTTAAATTTAAAGTTATCCCAAAAGCTCTCTCCTCAGCAGATTCAATTGATGAAGCTGATCCAGCTTCCTACGCAAGCTTTTGAGCAGCGCGTGAAGCAGGAGCTTGAGGAAAATCCGGCTTTGGAAAGTGGGAAAGAGGATAAAACGGACTATGATGACGACCTGGGACCGGAAGAGTTTCAGGATGAAGATCCAGGAACTGAATCCATTGAGGCAGAAATCGATGTGGATGAGTACCTGAGTGACGATGAGATCCCCGACTACAGACTCCAGGCTAATAATTACAGTGCAGATGATGAAGAGAAGCAGGTTCCCTACGCTTCGGGAACCTCTTTCAATCAATATTTGAAAACGCAGCTCAGTACCCTGCGCCTGGATGACAAGGAAAAAGCAATTGCAGAATTCCTGGTGGGGAGTGTGGATGAAAGTGGCTATATCCGCAGGTCCGTTCAGGACATTGTGGATGACCTGGCTTTTACCCAGAATATTTATGCAGAGGAGAGCGAGGTGGAACGAATTCTAAAATACGTCCAGGAGCTCGATCCGGCTGGTGTTGGAGCAAGAACGCTCCAGGAGTGTTTATTGATACAACTCAACCGGAAGGAGCCAACCAAGACTGTAAGTCTCGCTGCCGAAATCCTGGACAAATCTTTCGACCAGTTTACCAAGAAGCATTACCAGAAGTTACTGACCAAATACAATATCAGCGAAGAAGAGTTACGGGAGGTAATTGAGCTGATCGGAAACCTGAACCCAAAACCAGGTGGTGCTTATTCAGGTAACACCCGTATAGTAGAGCATGTCATTCCTGATTTCACCATTAAAATCGTGGATGGGGAACTGGAATTGAGCCTCAATGGTCGCAACGCCCCGGAAATGCATGTTTCCAGAGATTACAGTGACATGCTGAAAGGATATAAGGAATCACGTGAGAAGTCAAAGGCGCAGAAGGATGCCGTCCTGTTCATCAAGCAAAAACTCGATGCCGCCAAATGGTTTATCGAGGCTATCAAACAGCGTCAGACAACTTTGTACGTGACCATGAGTGCCATTATGAATTACCAGAAGGAATATTTTCTAACCGGTGACGAAAGAAATCTCAGACCCATGATTCTTAAGGACATCGCCGATCAAATTGAGATGGATGTGTCTACGGTTTCACGGGTTGCCAACAGCAAATATGTGGACACCCCATACGGCACCAAACTCATTAAGGATTTGTTCTCTGAATCCATGAAGAATGATCAGGGAGAAGACGTTTCAACCCGCGAGATTAAGAAGATTCTGGAGATGACCATCGAGGAAGAGGATACCCGTAAGCCACTTACAGATGAAAAACTTGCACAAATTCTCAAGGAAAAAGGGTACCCTATCGCCCGTCGAACCGTTGCGAAATATCGGGAGCAACTGGACATTCCTGTCGCAAGGTTGAGAAAAACAATTTGATGAATCGATTTCTGAAGTACCCATCATACCTCTTCCACCCTCTTTGGATGCCTTTTGCCGGTACTTTTATTTACTTCCTTAAAGTTCCTCGTTTTTTCCCTGAAGGTATCATAAAAGCCAAGCTAATGGCGATTGCCATTATGACTTTGTTCATTCCCATTGTTTTCTTTTTCATGCTCCGTACCCTGAACCAGGCAAAAAGTATTTTCCTGGACACCCCACAGGAAAGAAAATGGCCGCTATTGTTCTACTGCGTCATCCAGCTCATCATCCTCCAGTATATTATCAACAGATTTGACTTTATGGAGCTCTATCACTTCTATAAAGGTATTCTTATTTCCACCCTGATCTCGGCCGCATTTGTCTATTTTAAAAAGAAAATAAGCCTGCATCTGGTAGGTTTAACCGGACTGGTGGGTTTCCTGATAATTTTGAGTTATTTCTACAAGCTCAATATGATCCCCCATATTGCCATTTTAATGATCATTACGGGCCTTACGGCCACCTCCAGGCTACACATGAAGGCCCATACTCCAGGAGAGCTTTTTTGGGGAATAATCGTGGGATTTATTCCTCAAATCTTAGTGTTCCAATTGTGGCTAATTTAAAACGGAGCTTCAGGGACTTCTACAGCACTAAATCCGAGAAAGAGTTAAGACCCGGGTTTCTTCCCTAGCTTGTATAACCTTTGCAAGAGAACAGGTTTATTACCCCTCCTCCTAAGATTCAATATACTGTATTTTCGTAGATGCGTTCCCTTTTTTAAAATCCATAGGTCAGGGGAAACGTCTACAGGTACAGCCCAAAGTCACCTACATGCCAGTGAAAGAAAGCATTATTTCCCTTGCTTCTTTTAGTTTGGTATCCGGATCTCGTTTCGAAAACCACTAGGTTAAAAAGCCGTTTCAGAACCTATTTGCTTGAAGCATGGACTGGTTTGGTAGAATCGGACAGATCCTCTATAGAATGTAAAACATAAGGCCGAACTTCAGAACGCGCATGTCTATGGCCTCCCCATGTACCCTGGCCCCCGAATCAAACAGAGGATTAAGTCCATAGTAAACATGAAAATTAAAAGTACTGTAACCAAAGCTCAGGGTCGCGCCCAGACGCCAGGGATCAAACTCGGCAATGTCGGTTTGCCTTACCGTATTTCCTTCCTGCTCGAAATTACTTCGATAGTAATAAGCGTAACCTAACTTAAAACCCAAATAAACCCTCCAGAACGAATTTTCTACCGGATCAGAGGTACGCCATCTCAGCTCTATAGGAAGTGTGATTTGTTGCATACTGAAACGGTTCCGGCGGTAGTTCTCTACTTTATCGTCCAAGGTTCGGAATATGGTTTCCCCAGTCATTTCATCCTGACCAATAAACAAACTGTTCCCAAAATTATCAAAGGCCCAGCCGGCTCCTACTCCTATGGCCAGATTCCGCCTGGTATTAATTGGCATATCCCGAATGAATCCCAGTTCCAGACCGCCTGAAAATGCGGCCAAAGAAACTCCGTCAGGCACGTTTATAAGCGGGTTATATGAAAAACCAAAGTAAAATTGATCCTCCCGGTAAAGACTATCCACAAGCTCCTCACCATATACCTGACTCGTTTGAGCCGCCAATTGAAGACTCCATCCAAGAAGAAAACCAATTGTAATACCTCTTAATGCCATAACACATTAAACTATACCAGAACCACCATTACAGCCATCCATTCCTTTTTCTACAACATGAGAGAAAAAAAATCCCCAATCATAATGAAAGGGGACTTACATCTTAAAGCGCTCCTGATACTAATCCAGGTTTTGAGAGGCATCTCCCGTACGCGTGGTATAGTTGATTTTTAGCGCTTCAGCTTTTCTCAATTCTAATTTAATGTCAGAGACCAAACCCATTCTTGTTTCCTCATCAACTTTGAGTGAGGTTGTTAAGAACGGAATGAGCTCTTCCCTTTTAGATTCCCTTTCCGCAAATATAAACTGTTGAATGTCGTTTAAACTCGCGAAATTATCGTTCAACTGAATCCGGGCCTCAGTACCCATACTTGCCTGATATCTCTGACTCGGTTTACCCGCATATATATACATCACCAAATCCTTTTTATCAAGTTTCTCAACCTGATCGGCATAGGGTAATGTGTTTTCAACCAAAAGAGTATCTTCTCTCATTGTGGTTGCCACCATGAAAAAGAAAAGCAGCATGAAAACAATATCGGGTAAAGATGCCGTACTAATTGCCGGCATTTCAGTCTTTCTTTTTTTAAACTTAGCCATAATAAGCGTTTAATTCAATTTAATTTGCCCTGTCCGCTTCAGAAAGCTTCTGTGGCCACATATCTCTAACCCGTTGAATTTGTTCTTCAAGAAGCTCTTTGTCTCCGGTGTAGTTCACGTCGTTATAATCGGCCTCCATCCTAGTAAAGGTCTTGCCGTAGAGCTCCATAGCCGTACGATTCCTCAATTGGTTATAAGCAGCTACCAGCTCATTCTGAACGGCGATATAGGTTCCGTAACTAGTATTTCGGTCATTTACCAGCATGATAACAGCCTTATCGGGATTATCCGATGAAGCGGGATCTCTTGCTCCCTGACAGTAATCACAAGCTTCCGGACCTACGCCACCACCATTATCCAAAAAATCAACAGCAGCCTGACGCAGATCACTCAAATCCATCAACTCATCCTCCACCAACAGATCATCATTCCGGTTCACCATTACCTGAAAGACGTTCTTCTCTTTTAGAATGGGCGGTTCCACTTCCTGATCCTGCATGGGCGGCAACTTCCTGCTAATCCCACTATCGTTCTCCATGGTAGTAGTCACCAGGAAGAATATCAACAGCAGGAATGCAATGTCGGCCATTGACCCAGCATTAACTTCCGGTGTTTCTCTCTTCGCCATAATTACTTTTTAGTAAATAGATTTCGCGCTCCAGAAAGTACCATAGCAAGTACTGCCACAGTTCCTAGAATGTAAAAAGCAATAAGTCCAGCATCTACCCATTTAGAGCCTGCATCACCAATCACCTGGGTTCCATTGGTGTCATAAATGGCACCTCCACCTGCTAAAAGGTAGGATATCAGAACCACAGCTCCGAACAAGCCAATCATGGTCAGAGATTTCTTAACATCTCCCTGGAACAATCCTTTTATCACATAGAATAGCACTAGTACAATTATGATCGCAAGAACGAAATAGCTCAGCCAAAGGAAAGGATCTATCACACTAGCCTGAACACTTCCTGAGTTCGTAATTGCATCATCGCCTGCGAAAAGGACCCTTCCTAAGAGGATGAGCCCGATCACACCGATAACGAGTGCCAAATATTTTAAAACTTTATAAACGGTCATAGTTATATTTTGGACTTATTAAACTCTTCTTTTGTTCTTGTACTCTACAAGCATGTCGATAAGAGTGATAGAAGCATCCTCCATGTCGTTCACGATGCTGTCAATCTTCGCAATAATATAGTTGTAGAAAATCTGTAGAATAACAGCTACGATCAAACCAAAAACAGTTGTAAGAAGAGCTACTTTAATACCTCCTGCTACCAATGATGGTTGCATATCACCCGCAGCTTCGATTCGGTCAAACGCTTCAATCATCCCGATTACCGTACCCATAAACCCAAGCATCGGAGCAAGAGCGATAAATAGTGAAATCCAGGAAACGTTCTTTTCAAGCTGTCCCATTTGTACTCCACCGTACGCAACAACGGCTTTCTCTGCAGCCTCGGTGCTTTCGTCTGCACGATCTAGACCCTGATAATAAATAGATGCTACTGGTCCTCTTGTGTTTCTACAAACATCTTTTGCCGCCTCTACTCCACCGTTGTTCAGAGCGTCTTCAACGTCCTGAGCTAATTTTCTGGTATTGGTAGTAGAAAGGTTCAGGTATATAATTCGCTCGATAGCAATGGCCAGACCTAAAATCAAACAAAGAAGAACGACGCCCATAAATCCAGGACCTCCTTCAATAAATCTTCTTTTAAGTTCCTGGTGAAAACCTACCGGCTCCTCTTGGGCTACAGCAGGATCATCCTGTACGGTCTCAGTCGGAGCTGGCTGAGAGGCTACTGGCGTAGCAGCTTCTGCCGCAGTATCTTCTGCAACACCTGTGGTATCATCCTGAAGAAGATCAAACATCGCGACAGGGGCTTCCACACTAGTTGCCGCAGTTACATTCATGGCTCCAAATGCCACAAGCGTAGCGATTACCAAATTCGAAAATAATCTTTTCATTACTGTTTGTCTTATTTTAATTAGTTAACGGGTTAAAGATAAAAATTTTTATTAAAAGCAAAATCTTTGCAGAGAGGAAGGGATTCGAACCCTCGATACGCGGTTAGCGTATACACACTTTCCAGGCGTGCGCCTTCGACCACTCGGCCACCTCTCTAAAAAAAATCCGTTATCGCATTAACGGTGGGGCAAATAACGAAAAAATCAGAAACTGGTCAAGCCGTTTCCTGAAAAATTTTTTAATTCATTTCACCTCGCAATGAAGTTTCAAAGATAGTTTTGAAAACTTTAGGGGACAAATCTTTTGCTAAAAGATACATAAGTTTTGCAATGGCTGCCTCCACGGTAATATCTTTTCCCGAAACCACTCCAATGCGTTTGAGCTGATTACTGGTTTCGTATTGCCCCATATTCACACTTCCTCCGATACACTGCGTAACGTTTACCACAACCACTCCCCGTGAAATGGCCTGGCTCAGCAGGTTAACAAACCATTCGTCAGTCGGAGCATTCCCGGTACCATAAGTTTCCAGGATGATGCCTTTTACTTCCATAAACGAAAAAAGATGCTCCATAACCTTCCGATTCATTCCTGGATAAACCTTTATCAGAGCAATTTCATCGTTCAGTTTTTTGTGAACTTTCATCTTTCCCTTCTCAGAAGACGGCCACAAGAGACTTCTGTTTACCGATAAATGCACCCCGGATTCCAATAAAGGAGGGTAATTCATGGACGCAAAGGCCTCAAAATATTCTGCATTAATTTTAGTTGTTCGGTTTGCCCGGTAGAGCTTATACTCAAAATACAATCCGACTTCCGTAATTACGGGCTTACCTTTCTCCTGAAGCCCCGCAATCTGAATACTGGTCACCAAATTTTCTTTCGCATCGGTTCGCAGATCTCCAATAGGTAATTGAGATCCCGTGAAAATGATAGGCTTTCCTAAATTCTCAAACATAAAACTCAAAGCCGAAGCCGTATAGGACATCGTATCACTACCGTGCAGTACCACAAATCCGTCGTAGCGGTCGTAGTTCTCTTCAATCATCCCAGCAATCTTAATCCAGAATGCCGGCCTCATGTTAGAAGAATCAATGGGCTTTTCAAAGCTGACAGAATCAATCGTGTGTTCCAGTAGTTTTAGTTCGGGGATGTTTTGAAGCAGGTCATCAAAATTAAAAGCTTTTAATGACCCGGTTTCCGCATCTTTTACCATTCCAATGGTTCCACCCGTATAAATCAATAAGATGTCAGCCTTGGTTTTCATAGAGCTTGTGATGATTTATCACCGGATTGGCATACATTAATAAATAGCTGTTTAATTCCAGCGTATTTTGAATATTGACCCGCTTCAATACCCGGCGTTCAAACTGTCGCTTTTCCTTGGAGGTGTAACGATCTTCAAAAGCAGGCTCCTCCTGTAGAAGGTCATAGGCTATATAATTGGAAGGCCATAATTTATAATTATCATAGATTCTTTGATCTATAAGACTGGCCAGGGCTTTAAGTTGCGCGTTTACCGAAGAAACCTCCTGTTCCAACATCTGCAGTTCTGCCGGCTCAATAACATTTCCGGCCTGAATGTGGATCCTTCCTTTTTGACCCATGGCACCTTTAATGATGGAATTAAAATCCTCATTAGAAGATTTTACATAAGTTTGATCCAGACGTCTTGCCATTAATTCAGGCATTTTCAAAATATCAGTGGGATCAAATTCATAAGATATAGCCACCGGAACAATTTTCAGTTTCCCGAAAAATTCCAGCAGGCTGTCTGATCCTTTTGCCATTCCCACCATTTTCAGAACCCCCTGTTGGGTTCTGTCATCCCCGTCTTTGGTTCTTCCCTCCCGCTGGGCCATCCATACCGATCTTTTGTCCTCCAGAACTAAACTTCGTATGTATTGTGACAGGACTGTAGAACTCTGAAGCATTTCCCGGGGACCCAATCCGCGCTTGACCAGAAAATTTCTATTGAGCTTGGCAAGGGCCATCAAAAAAGATCTTCTGACCAGATTATCGCCAATGGCAGAGGCCGTCATACACAAGCCTTTTTGAAGAAGCACATAATTCAGAAGCGAAGTGTCCAGAATAATATCTCTGTGGGTGGAGATATAGAAATAAGCCTGATCCTTATCAAGGGCGTCAAAACCCGAATAGGTCAATCCCTCCGAACTTCGTTCTAAAACGTTTTCAACCGTGTATTTAATGATGGCTTCCTGGAAGTCCTGAATAGATTTACAGGAAAGAACCTTTTCTGCAATTTCCTCTTCGGAAATTTTAGGGAAAGTAAAGTGAAGCAACGCGGTTATCATGGGATGATTCAGATTTTCCCGCAATGCTTGTTGGACTTCGGTGTCGTTGTAAAACCTTATATCTTCAAAATCTGGCACTACTTATTTCTTGAGATTAATATTCGCTTAAAGTTAATCACTTTACCTGAGGATTAAATTCCAAAAACTTCTTTGGAATTCTGGGTAGTTATTGCTGCAACTTCCTGGGTTGTCATTCCGTAAATTTCTGCAATTTTTTCAAGGACTTGCAGGATGTACATGCTTTCATTGCGCTTTCCTCTAAATGGAACCGGGGCGAGATAAGGAGCGTCCGTTTCCAGAACAATACTTTCAATAGGAATCTCTCTCAAAAAGCGGTCAATCTTCCCGTTTTTAAAGGTCACTACGCCCCCGATTCCCAATTTCATATTATAGGAGAGGGCTCTTTCTGCATCTTTTCGGGTCCCGGTAAAACAATGAAAAATTCCGTGCAGGTCGTCTCCTTTCTCTTGTTCCAGCACTTCAAAAACCTCTTCAAAGGCAGACCGGCAATGAATGACAATAGGCAACTGATGTTGTTTTGCAAGCTGAATCTGATACCGAAAAGCTTCCTGTTGAATGCCCAGGGTAGCGGTATCCCAATAAAGGTCAATTCCGATTTCACCGACCGCGTAGAAATTCCGCCGTTGTAGTTCCGCTTGTACAAATGCCAGTTCCTCCCTGTAGTTTTCCTTCACACTGGTAGGGTGCAGTCCCATCATCAAAAAGACATTGTCGGGAAAGGCCGCTTCCAGATCGTACATGGAGGCTGCATAGGACTGATCAATACTTGGAATAAAAAAACGAGAAACGCCCTTTTCCATGGCGCGACGGATCATTTCATTGCGGTCCTTATCAAATTGCGGGCTATATAAATGAGTATGGGTATCGGTAACTATCATAATGTGCAAAACTAATTTATTTTGAAGACCTATCTTTGCCAAAAACGGAAAGAATGTCTTCGCTAAAGAAACTCTTGAAAAAGAAGGGGTACCACAAAATTAAACTGACCCTGACGGCTACTCGTCATCTTGAGGTTAAAGCCAGGATTAACGGCGTTGAAGGCAATTTCCTGGTCGACACCGGAGCCTCCAGCACCTGCGTTGGGTTTGAGGCTGTAAACCACTTTAAACTTCTGGCGGAGGATAGCGAAATAAGGGCCGCAGGAGCGGGTGCTACCAACCTTCTGACCCAGATTTCGCAGAAAAACACCCTTCAAATCGACAACTGGGAAATCAAGGGAATTTCTCTGGTATTATTCGATCTAAAACATGTCAATGAAGCTTTGGTTACCCATGATGCTGAGCCTGTATACGGAATAATAGGAGCAGACATTCTCAAAAAAGCAAAAGCCATTATTGACTACAAATCCAATCGTCTCTACTTGAAGTAATAAAAAAGCCGTCACAAACCTGGTTGGACAGCTTTTTTATTTCCGGCAAGGTTTCTCTTAATCCCTAAAGTTCAAGAGCTCGCTTCACGTTGTTATCCATCAATAGTTCTACCGGATTTTCAATAGCCTCTTTAATGGCCACCAGGAATCCGACAGATTCTCTTCCATCAATAATTCGGTGATCATAGGAAAGTGCCACATACATCATCGGCCTGATCTCCACCTTTCCATCAATAGCCACCGGACGCTCCACAATGTTATGCATTCCCAGAATGGCACTCTGAGGAGGATTGATAATCGGAGTGGACAATAGCGACCCAAAAACGCCCCCATTGGTAATGGTAAAGGTTCCTCCGGTCATCTCATCCACGGATAGTTTATTGTCACGGGCTTTGGTAGCCAAGCGTTTTACTTCCTGCTCAACCCCACGGAAGCTCATATTCTCCACATTGCGCATCACCGGAACCATCAATCCTTTGGGTCCGGACACCGCAATACTGATGTCCTGGAAATCATATTTAATCTGATAGTCCCCATCGATCATGGAATTCACTTCGGGATATAGTTGCAGCGCTCGCACCACTGCCAAGGAAAAGAAAGACATAAAGCCCAGACTCACGCCGTGCTTTTGCTTAAATTCTTCCTTGTATTGACTGCGAAGATCGAAAATCGGCTTCATGTCCACCTCGTTAAAGGTAGTCAGCATGGCAGTCTCGTTTTTAACAGAGACCAGTCGCTTGGCAACACTTCGGCGCAGCATGGAAAGTTTTTTACGCTCCTCTCCACGAGATCCCTCTCCGGGGGTTCCCATAGATGCTTTGGCATTGACCGCATCCGATTTGGTAATTCGCCCGTCCCGACCTGAGCCAGTAACGGATTTGGCATCCATTCCTTTCTCATCCAGAATTTTCTTGGCAGCAGGCGAAGGCGTACCCGTTGCGTAGGTCTCTTTGGCAGAGCTTTCTTCTTTCTGAGCGGGTTCCTCTTTAGACCCCTCTTGCTCTAACTCCTCGTTGCTGGCTTTAGTAGCTTCTTTATTTTCTTCAACAACCTCCTTAGCATCCTCTTTGTCACCTGCGTCGGGTCTGGCCGCATCGGTATCAATAAGGCAAACTACTTCACCAACCGCAACAGCGTCACCTTCTTCAGCTTTCAGGGTTATAATACCGCTTGCTTCCGCAGGTAGTTCCAGGGTCGCCTTGTCACTGTCCACTTCAGCAATTGCCTGGTCTTTTTCAACATAATCCCCATCCTGAACCAACCACTGAGCAATTTCAACTTCGGTGATAGATTCTCCTGGAGACGGGACTTTCATTTCTAAAGCC
>JAJUIC010000075.1 GCA_029265595.1 Flavobacteriaceae bacterium | reverse complement strand
CTTCAATAGTGCGCTGTTGTTCTGCATTGAAATCTTCCTGATCAAAATTAGGATTCAGAGCTCCTTCGGCCATAAGTTCCAGAACCCGCGGGAAGAACTTGGAAAGCGTGTTGGCAGAAGCGCCTGAAGAATAGAAGTTCAATCTGGCTCCTAAGTAATCGACCTCCTGGTTAAATTCATCTTTGGAAATGTTTTCACTCCCATTGCCCAGTAAGCCACCCATGAGTTGACCGACCCCTGCTTTGTCAGCCTCTAAATGAGGAGGGTTGTCCAGGGTGAGGACTATATTGACGCGTGGCAATTTGTGGTTTTCCACCACCATTACCTTCAGGCCGTTTCTGAGACTAAAAGTTTCGGGTTTTTCAATATTTATAGTTGGAGCCGGACCCGGTTCGGGCATCTTGCTTCTGTCTATCTGGGCATGTACCCCCAGCGAACACAGAAACACTACTGCTGCGGCTATGATGTTTTTTCTCATTATCATGGTTGTTTTTTATTGTTCTGAACCTTCTGCAGGCAGGTAATCCAATACCAGGCGCTGATTGGAATTCAGGTATTTGTTGGCTACTTCTTTTATTTCTTCACGGGTAATGGACCGATAAATATCAATTTCTTCATTGATCAGATTGGTGTCGCCGTAAAGCATCTGATAGGTTGCAAGGGAACTGGCAATTCCCTGAATGCTGCTGTTGGCGTTCACAAACTGATTTTCAAATTTATTTTGAAGCATTTGGTAATCCCGTTCGCTGATAAGTTCATTCTGCAGTTTAAGGATCTCCTCATCGATTTCTTCTACCAGCGTGCTGAGCTTGGTTTCACCTAAAGGCAAAGCAAATACCACGTACTGGCCGTAGTCTTCTTGTGCAATGTTGAAGGAAGCCACCTCCAGTGCCTGTTTTTGATCATCTACCAGTTTCTTATATAATCTGGAGGATTTACCGTCTGATAAAACAGCAGCGATCATATTGAGTACATAGGCGTCCCTGTCTTTCATAGAAGGGGTTCGGTAGGCCACTACCACTGCCGGAATCTGAATATTTGGATCGTGATATTCTGCATTTATTTGTTGTGTAATGGGTTCCTCTTTAATGTCTACACGTGGGACCGGTGCTCCTCTTTCGATGGGGCCAAAATAAGCTTCAATAAGCTCCTTGGTCTGATCAATATCAATGTCTCCTGCTACCACCAGAGTAGCGTTATTGGGCACGTAATACTTTTCTTTAAAGGCAAGGAATTCATCCAGGGTGGCGGCATCCAAATGTTCCATTGATCCAATGGTAGCCCATCGGTACGGGTGTTTTTTATACAGGTGCTGCTTGACCTGGTAGAAAAGCTGGCCGTAAGGCTGGTTGTCCATCCGCATTCTTTTTTCCTCTTTTACCACTTCATTCTGCGTATCGACTCCTTGTTGATCAATTACTGGATGCATCATCCGCTCTGACTCCATCCACAGCCCCAACTCCAGGTTATTCGAAGGAAAAACCTCGTAATAATAGGTGCGGTCATCGGAAGTATTGGCATTGTTCGTTCCTCCGTGGGCCGTCACGATTTTGAACCATTCCCCTTTTGGAATGTTCTCGGTGGCCTCGAATAGTAGGTGTTCAAAAAAGTGTGCGAAACCGGTTCTTTCGGGATTTTCATCTTTTGCCCCGACATGGTACATCACAGAGGTGGTTACTACTGGGGCAGAATTGTCCTGATGCAAGACAACGCTTAAACCGTTATCCAGCTCATACTCTGTAAATTCCACCTCCTGCGCATAGCCAAAAACCCCTACTAGGAGCGCTGAGGCGGATAATTTTAACCTGTTAATCATGCTGTTAGTTTTTCATTAAGAATTACTGATGTGACGCCATTATAGTGATTTCGTTACAAAATTAGAACTGTTAAAAACCTGCCTCAGAATCCCATGTTCCATATGCTCTCTTGCTAATTAACAAGCTCTTAAGGGATTATTCTATTGGATTTTCGGAAATTTATACGTGCAATTAATTTTTAACCGACTATGAGGAATCTATCCGTCCCTATATTATATGGATTAATAGTGGCAGCAGGCCTGATTGTCTATTTCCTGTTACTGTCAATTTTTGACTTGCACAAAAACCCGTTCTACAGCGTGTTTAACTTGGTTATAACCGGGGCAGGCATTTACCTTGCCATTTCGAAGTTCCGGCGGGATCAGGGCCAGAAATTCAAATATCAGGAAGGGTTTGTGACCGGTCTGACAACTGGATTTATCGCTACCATTATCTTTACCGTCTTCTTCGGAATTTATGCCACAGAGCTGGAGGACAACTTTATTGAAGAAATGCTGGTGGTCTGGGATACGGACTGGTTTATGAATACGGGAATGTTACTCTTTACCGTGGCCCTCATGGGCTTTGCATCCACCTTTGTACTGTCTCTTTCCTTTATGCAGCTTCTGAAGGATAGCTGGAATACCACGGAGGCTAAAAAACATACCTTTTAATCAAATTTGGGGCTTTGAAGATTAATTAATTAGAAGTATATTTGCACCCGCCTTAAAGCAAAAGGCAGTGTAATTCAAATTAATTAATCACATCGCTATGTACGCAATTGTAGAGATAGCAGGGCAGCAATTTAAGGTTGCAAAAGACCAGAAGGTGTTTGTTCACCGCCTGAAAGGAGAAGAAGGAGACAGTGTTTCCTTTGATAGAGTGCTTCTGACAGGAGATGGTGATAACATCACCCTAGGCGCCCCCGCTATAGACGGTGCTTTGGTAACTGCCAAAATCACCAGACATTTAAAAGGAGATAAGGTAATTGTCTTCAAAAAGAAAAGACGTAAGGGATACCGCGTTAAAAACGGCCATCGTCAACAACTGACCGAACTACTAATTGAGGGAGTCTCGCTCAATGGCCAGAAACCTGCTGCCTCAAAAGAGAGCGCAAAACCTGCTGCCCAAGAGAACAAGGATGATCAGGATTTAAGTTCAAAGACTGTGGCAGAACTCAGAGAGATCGCTAAAGAAAGAGGTTTAGAAGGGTATTCTTCAATGAAGAAAGCGGAGCTGATTGAAGCATTAAGCTAATCACGGAATTGCTGTTTAATTAAAAAAAGAAAACGAAATGGCACACAAGAAAGGAGTTGGTAGCTCCAAGAACGGTAGAGAATCGGAATCCAAACGCCTTGGTGTGAAAATCTTTGGTGGTCAGGCTGCAGTTGCAGGAAATATCATCGTGAGACAAAGAGGAACTTCTCATCATCCAGGTGATAACGTATACGCAGGAAAGGATCATACCCTTCATGCGAAAGTGGATGGAATCGTCCGATTTGCAAAAAAGAAAGATAACAAGTCTTATGTATCAGTTGAGCCATTTGAGGCTTAAGATCTGAGAGTTGATACCAACAATAAACGAGGCTGCCTTCTACAGGTGGCCTTTTTTATTGACCTATTCCTCCTGCGCACTTTGCTAGGAATCTTTTTCGTAATTTAAACTGCTAAAAAGTGGATCTATGCAATTTGTCACAGTTTACGAATCCTTCTCCCCGAATCGGATTCACATCTTGCGCGGCATTTTAGAACAGTATGGCATCCGGTGCCGTGTCTTAAAAGCTCCCGTGGATAAAGTAGTCCCTAAAGGAATGCGCCTTCAGGTAGAGGAAACTAAAGAAGCATTTGCCTATCAGATTATACGGGAGAACGGGTTTGTTATAAACAAACTGCATCTTTCTGACAATTCCGCGCCAGGGCGTTTTTGGATCTATTTGTTTATCGCTCTGTTGCTTACAGCAGCGACGGCCATAATTGTGGCGTTAATTTTTTAAATTTGGGCGTTTAACTTTTGTTAAAGATTTCGTTGCTGCTGGTTTATTTCCTACTTTCACATGTTTTTAAATTAAAACCCAAAACCATAAATTATGAGAAAACTGTATCTCTGCGGTGTGCTGTCACTTTCTATCCTCAGCACCAGCTGCCTAGGCTCGTTTAGTGCATGGAACAGTCTGAAAGACTGGAATGAAACAGCATCAGACAACAAATTTGTGAACAACGCCATTTTCTGGGGCTTGAATATTATCCCTATTTATCCATTATTCTATGCTGGAGATGTTATCATCTTTAACCTAATTGAATTCTGGTCTGGAGACAATCCAATTGCCATGAATGAAGGAGAGATGGATACTCAGATTGTTGAGAAAGATGGTGTGCAGTATGAACTTACTGCTACAAAGAATCAAATGAAGATTGCGGTACTCTCAGGAGAGCGTGCTGGAAATGAACTTCTTTTGGTTTATGAGCCAGAGGATAAGAGTTGGAACGCGGTAAAGGATGGCCAGAAGATAAAGCTAACCTCCTACGAAGAAGGATTCCATATCGTGTATATGCCCAACGGTCAGGAAGTTCGAATTCATGAAAATACCACCAAAAACGATGGGTTGGATATTTTGAACTCCCGTATTGCACTTTATGAAGACAGTATGCTGGCCCGGGAAGGTTCAGTATCGCATTACTAAGAACATTGTCAATCACATAATAAAACCCTCTAGGCAGTGCTTAGGGGGTTTTATTATCTGATGATAATGGATTGTAGGTGATGAAAATGAGGTGTTATCCTGCACGCTGACGGGGGAAGTATAGAAAAAAAATCCCCCTCCAGTAGGGAGAGGGATCTGTGTATTATTATAGGCTTCTATTAATAACGGTAGTACTCAGGCTTGAAAGGTCCTTCTACTGTCACTCCAATATACTCAGCCTGGTCAGGTCGAAGTTCTGTCAGTTCCACACCAATTTTCTCAAGGTGCAGTTTGGCTACCTTTTCATCCAGATGTTTGGGAAGCATATATACCTCATTTTGATATTTGTCTGAATGATTCCAAAGCTCTATCTGCGCAAGCGTCTGATTGGTAAAGGAATTACTCATTACGAAGCTTGGATGTCCTGTAGCGCATCCCAGGTTAACCAGGCGTCCTTCTGCCAGCAAAATAATATCTTTTCCGTTGACAGTATACTTGTCCACCTGAGGTTTGATGTTGATCCGTGTGGATCCGTGATTTTCCTTGAGCCAAGCAACATCAATCTCATTGTCGAAGTGACCGATGTTACATACAATTGTTTTATCCTTCATGGCCTCGAAATGTTCTCCCCGAACAATGTCTTTGTTTCCTGTGGTGGTAATCACGATATCAGCAACAGGAAGGACAGTTTCCAGTCGTTTTACTTCAAACCCGTCCATTGCTGCCTGCAGCGCACAAATCGGATCAATTTCAGTTACTGTAACAATGGCTCCTGTTCCGCGGAAGGAAGCTGCTGTACCTTTACCTACATCACCATAGCCGCAAACCACCACTCTTTTACCGGCCAGCATTACATCTGTAGCCCGGCGGATGGCATCCACCGCGCTTTCACGGCAGCCGTACTTGTTGTCAAATTTCGACTTGGTGACAGAGTCATTCACGTTAATGGCAGGCATGGGTAACGTGCCGTTTTTCATCCGTTCATAAAGTCGGTGTACGCCTGTTGTGGTTTCTTCCGAAAGACCGCGAATGCCTTCAGCCAACTCCGGATACTGATCCAACACCATATTGGTTAAATCTCCGCCATCGTCCAGTATCATATTTAGTGGCTTTCGCTCTTCCCCGAAAAAGAGGGTTTGCTCAATACACCAGTTGAACTCCTCTTCTGTCATATCCTTCCAGGCATAGACAGGAATACCCGCTGCAGCTATAGCCGCCGCTGCATGATCCTGAGTGGAAAAAATATTACAGGAGCTCCAGGTTACTTCTGCTCCCAGTGCTACTAAAGTTTCAATGAGGACTGCGGTTTGAATGGTCATATGAAGACACCCGGCAATTCGGGCGCCTTTTAAGGGCTGCTGGTCCTTGTATTCTTCACGCAAAGCCATCAGACCTGGCATTTCAGCCTCCGCAAGTTCAATTTCTTTTCTTCCCCAATCGGCAAGGGAAATATCTTTCACTTTGTAAGCTGTATAAGGGGCTGTATTCGTTGACATATTTATATATTTGATTGTTCTCTTTCGCGGTTGCAAAATTACGGAATCTCTAAGACTTTTTTATGTCCCTTTACAAAACTATAACGGTAAGTCCCGAAACTAAAATCCTCATTTGGAAGATAGATGAATCTTATGAAGAACTGGCCCAGGGAATTGAACTCACCGATCATTGTCAAAACCGTTTAGATAATACCAAAAGCGATATCCACCAACGTGGATTTCTGAGCGTTCGACATCTACTTGCTCAAGTGGGTTATGTGGACCACGACCTCTACTACGACGATAAGGGAAAACCCCACCTGCACGATGGGAAACAGATTTCGATTACCCATTCCTTTGAATTCTCAGCCATTATAATTAGCAATCATAGTGTGGGTATTGATATCGAAAAACAACGGGACAAAATCCTGCGCATTGCTCATAAATTCACTCCCCTGGAAGAGTATCGTACCCTGGCTAATTCTGAAGCGCTCATCCGAAAACTGACAATAGTCTGGGGTGCGAAAGAATCTATATACAAAGCCTATGGTTCTAAACAAGTGAGTTTCCTCCAGCATATCAATATTGATGATTTTGATTTTGATGACAAGCGAACCAGGGGACAGGTGTACTTTAATAAAGACCGCGTCTCCTATGAAATCTTCTTCCTGGAGTTTGAAGGTTTTACCTGTGTGTATGCAATTCCCCAGGAGAAATAACCATAGGTAAACCATGAGACACTTTTTCTGGAAGGAGAAGTGCTGCAAAGCAGGTTCTTTTTTGGGGAGTGATTCCACAGTCAATGGGGAAAACTCCCCAGTTTTACCAGAGGCTTAAAAGTGCAACTTCTCAGTAAGGCCTTTATTTACAGGTGTTTTCGTGAGAATAGCTTTTTTGGAATAATTGTTTCTATTTAACTGGTCGAAAGTTATTAAGTAGAAACTAAAACTTAAATACCATGAAAAAGACCATTTTAACCACCGCAGCTGCATTGGCTATGATTTTCTCAGTAAATATTGCTTCGGCACAAGTGTACGAAGAATCAGCAGGAAATGATCCGCAGCAACAAGTTCAGCAAAAGGATGATTATCAGCAAATTGAAACTTCTCAATTGCCGGATGCCGTTCAACAAGCTGTAGAACAAGAGTATCAGGGAAGTCAAATTTCTGAAGCTTATATAAAGCAAAAAGACGGAGAAACTAAGTATAAGTTAGTCTTGACCACTCAAGACGGACAGTCTCAGGAAGTTTGGTCCGATGCTGAAGGAAATCTAAAAGATAAAGACGACAAGTAATAGGTAACACTCTAGAGGTTTGTCTGATTGTGAAAAAGCTGTCTCCAAAGGGGGCAGCTTTTTTGTTGTGCCCCCAGCATGGACGATAACTTTAGGGCGAAAATCCCGAGCACGCCTTTACAGGAGGACGTGTTAACCTAAGAAAAGGGTTGGCCGTCGCGAGGTGGAATCTGAAGGAAGTCGGCAGCAAATCCTCGGCCTGACGAAATAGAATTTACATATTAGGCTCAAGTTGGTGGATGAGGTTGCCAAACAAATACCAAGTCTTAATACTGTACCGAAGCAACTGAGTAGATGTTGCATGTGGATGAGGGGAAAGTTATCGTTTTCATCTGAGGAGGTTGTAGAGATATTACCGAGGGAGTTGAGATTCAAAGAAGAAATAGAAAGTAGGTTGAATAAAGAATTTCCGACAATAATAATTATGTATCCATCCTCCAGATTATCCTGACCTCTATAATCCAAATAGAAATTATACAGGGTGGCTAAGTACTGACCCCCTACCTACTTATAGTGATTACGAGCCAGATCTTACTGTAGATCAGTTAAAAACTAATTTCGCAATAAATCATTTTAGGAACCAGCATTCAATAAAGTTCATTAGTCGACATACATTAGAGGGGGTTAATGCGTCGGCAAATGTTGACAACGGGCTTGGTCTTCAGAAATACACCAAACTCATTGGAGATGGACTCCACGGAAACCTCCCAGCTTATACTACTTTTATAAATGAAAAGCTTAGAAAGGAGCTGGAAGAGGAGGCGTTTACTGGTTTTGAGGTGAAATTTCTAATCGGGACGTAGGCTTCTTAAGCCGCGCCGGTGCAATGGATTCAGGTTCAAAACTAAAAGCGGTTTCAGGCCTCCAGTGGGTATTCATCTTGTGACGACGTCTTGGTTTTTGATCTAAAGGCTTACCTTTGACAAAAACGCAGCACTATGCAAATTTCAGTTGAACTGAGTCTGTCGCCACTTCAGGATGACTATGCTAAGCCAGTTAAAGAGTTTATTAAGACTCTTAGAAATTCTGGATTCACTGTGATTGAAAATCCTCTAGCCACCCAGATCTACGGAGACTACGATGATATCATGGAGTTTTTGACCGAAGAAATTAAAGAAACTTTCTTATCTCTTGATCATGTCTCGTTAAGTATGAGACTTGTAAAGGGAAATCGCAGCACCTATGCAGCCGATTTTTGATTTTCTATTCTCAGAATACGCCTCCTATCCCTGGCATTTCATAATTCTGGAGCTGATTGCGGTAGTTTTTGGTTTTCTTTCTGTGTGGTATTCTAAACAGGAGAATATTCTGGTTTATCCCACGGGAATCATCAGTACGGCCATTTTCGTTTATCTCCTGTGGCAGTTCGGGTTGCTGGGAGATTTAATGATCAACGTATATTATACCACCATGAGTATTTACGGATGGTATGTCTGGACCCGAAAAGTGGATGCCGTTAATTTTATACCCATCAGCCTTACCACGCGAAGGGAACACCAGTGGAGCGTACTCATTTTTTTAGGTACCATTATATTTACCTCAGTGGTTTATGAGGTATTTGATAAGTGGCAGGATTGGACGGCATATGTGGATATTTTGACCACTGGCATCTTTTTCGTAGGTATGTGGCTGATGGCCAGAAAGAAACTTGAAAACTGGATCTACTGGATTGTTGGAGATCTTATTTCCATTCCGCTTTATTTCTATAAGGGCCTGACCTTCACCAGTATTCAGTACATAGGATTTACAGTCCTGGCAATTTATGGTTACCTGGCATGGAAGAAAAGCTTGAACAACAATCCGCGGACTGCCTCCGCGTAGTACTCTACGGACCCGAATCCACTGGAAAAACCACGCTGGCCAGGCAGCTGGCGGAGCGTTTCGACACGGTCTGGGTACCCGAGTTTATGCGGGATTATTCTCAGGAGAAATGGGATCGGGAGGGCAGAGCAGTTGAACAATCTGATATGTTGCCTATGGCTACGGGGCAGATGCAACTGGAAAATCAGTTGGCTCCAGAGGCTAATAAAGTATTGATTTGTGATACGAACCTCATGGAACTGGTGGTGTATTCGAAAGCCTATTATCAGGGCTGGGTGGACCCTTTGCTTCTTAAACCTGCGTTAAAAGCTCAATACGATCTCTATATTTTAACGTATATTGACGTGCCTTGGGTCAAGGATGACCTGAGGGACCGGCCAAACCAAAGAGACTGGATGTTCTCCATGTTCAAAGAAACTCTGGATGCCTATAATTTACCGTATCAAACCTTGAAAGGTAATTATATTCAGCGGCTTGACCGGGCAGAAGAAATGATTGTGCAATTAATAAACGATAAGAAGATTGGGCTTAAGTAGAGAAGATATCGCCGAGATCGAAAAACGAGGGATTACCCAGGAGGAAGTAGAGCGGCAAATTTCCATTTTTAAACGTGGTAATATCGTAGTGGATGTGGTGGAAGCCGCCACGATAAAAAACGGAATCCAGCGTCTTTCGGAT
>JAJUIC010000120.1 GCA_029265595.1 Flavobacteriaceae bacterium | reverse complement strand
TCCGCTCCCGGGCGGTCATTTTCCCTTTTTCACGGTGTTTGGCGATTCTTTTTTCACCTCCCCCCAGATGAACCTGTGCAAGCCTTTTTCTCAGATCAGAAAGTTGTAATTTATTGAAATCTTCGTTTTTATTGAATGATAAATCCATTGATTGTTGAGTTTTTTAAACGGTGGGGCCGTTTTGTCAGCTCCCACGCAGTAGGACTGTGTACCAGCTGCTTCCCCGGAGCAGGCTAAAATACAAAAAGCTAACAATACATATCTTTATAAAAATGAATAATAGTGCGATATTTGTGCTTGTCTACGCAGGGTTTTTCCTAATTTGGTTGACGATGTTGCAGAATGCGCTTTGGGAACAAAATAACCAGGATGGTGTCTGAAGTAGACCTTATAACGTACTTTATGGGAATGAATAAAAATTCGATATTTGGTTGGGCCTCTTTCGTGATGTTTCTGTTGGGTACCGCACTCATTTTGTTGGGTCTGCTGAAGTACATAGAACACGCTATTGGATTTTCTGTGGCCGGTTTGGGCTTCTTTGCCGTTTCATGGGCTTTCAATGCCTTAAAAGGCAGGGTGTAACCGCCGTACTTCCTAAACCTGGCCAGGAGCTTCTTTGAGCGGGAAATCGTTCCAGTCAATTGCTCAGGATTTCAATTCCTGAGCAGGCAGAACGCGATGGATTAAAATTTCCAGCCATACCCTAATTCAGCTCCAATTAGAGCTTCTTTCGTAGGTTATGATTGACAGCCTTTGTGATACCGATTTTTGTATCTTCGCAAGGAATTGCTCTGCGGGTGTAAAGACGCTGAGCACCCACGAATCAAGTACGGCATAAAGCTTCGGAAGGTTGTGGAGGTCTTTTGATCTTAGGGATAAAAAAGAGTGGATACCAGACCCTTGATCAATTGGCTTTTTCAGTTTAATAAGAAATTCGAAGTCGGCGATCCGATAAATTAAAATCTACGAATTATGGCAGATGACAAAAAAGTAATCTTTTCGATGTCCGGAGTAACTAAAACCTACCAGGGTGCCAATACTCCTGTACTTAAAAATATTTATCTCAGCTTCTTTTACGGAGCGAAAATCGGGATACTGGGGCTGAACGGTTCCGGGAAATCGACGCTTCTGAGAATTATCGCCGGAAGGGAAAAAAATTATCAGGGGGATGTGGTTTTCTCTCCTGGATATAGTGTCGGCCTGTTGGAGCAGGAGCCTGAGCTGGATGAGGATAAAACGGTTTTGGAAGTGGTCAAAGAAGGGGTGGCTGAGACGGTTGCTATTCTGGATGAATATAACAAAATTAACGACCAGTTCGGTCTTCCTGAGGTCTATGAAGATGCTGATAAGATGCAGAAACTCATGGACAAACAAGCTGCATTGCAGGATAAGATAGATGCCAGCAACGCCTGGGAACTGGATACCAAACTGGAAATTGCCATGGACGCCTTGCGAACTCCTGAACCTGACAAGAAAATCTCTGTTCTGTCCGGAGGGGAGCGCAGAAGGGTGGCGCTGTGCCGACTTCTTCTTCAAGAGCCGGATGTGCTTCTGCTGGATGAGCCTACCAACCACCTGGATGCCGAATCAGTCCACTGGCTGGAACAGCATCTGCAGCAATATAAAGGTACGGTGATTGCCGTAACTCACGACCGCTACTTTCTTGACAATGTCGCAGGCTGGATTCTGGAGCTGGACCGGGGAGAGGGTATTCCATGGAAAGGAAATTATTCTTCCTGGCTGGAGCAAAAATCCAAACGACTGGCTCAGGAACAAAAGCAGGCGAGCAAGCGGCAAAAAACCCTGGAGCGGGAGCTGGAGTGGGCTCGTATGGCACCCAAAGGAAGACAGGCAAAACAAAAAGCCCGACTCAAGAATTACGACAAGCTTTTGAACCAGGATCAAAAGCAAATGGACGAACAGCTGGAGATCTACATTCCCAATGGTCCCCGGTTGGGAACCAATGTTATTGAAGCCAGGGGCGTCAGTAAGGCTTTTGGGGACAAACTCTTGTATGAAGATTTAAATTTTAAGCTTCCTCAGGCGGGTATAGTTGGAATCATCGGGCCAAACGGGGCAGGGAAAACTACTATTTTCAAAATGATTATGGGTGAGGAGCAACCCGATAAAGGGAGTTTTGAAGTCGGGGAGACTGCAAAAATTGCCTATGTCGACCAGAGCCACTCCAACATCGATCCCGAAAAAACCATTTGGCAGAACTTCTCGGACGAACAGGAGCTGATTATGATGGGAGGAAGAGAAGTGAATTCCAGAGCTTATCTCAGCCGTTTTAACTTTAGCGGTAGTGAGCAGAATAAAAAAGTTAGCAAGCTATCGGGTGGGGAACGCAACCGGCTTCATCTGGCCATGACCTTAAAAGAGGAAGGCAACGTGTTACTGCTGGATGAGCCAACGAACGATCTGGATGTAAATACCCTTAGAGCACTGGAAGAAGGGCTGGAGAATTTTGCCGGATGTGCGGTGGTTATTTCTCACGACCGGTGGTTCCTGGATCGGATCTGTACCCATATTCTGGCCTTTGAAGGGAATTCGGAAGTGTACTTTTTCGAGGGAACCTTCTCCGAATACGAAGAAAACAAGAAAAAACGCCTTGGCGGAGACCTGATGCCAAAGCGTATTAAGTATAAAAAACTGGTTAGATAATTTGGAATGGGCAGGAGGCGCTAAAATTAGCGTCTCCAATCCCATCCTCAGGGGGACATATTCTTTGCCGATCAGGCCCCGCCGGGGTACCATTCCATTAAAACAACTTCTATTTCAGGATTTCCCTGGTTTACCAGCTGCTCGAACCGCTGCACATCTGCAAAACCATCTGTTCCCCGATAGTGATAGGGGATAACCCTGTCGGGAGCGAATTCAATAACCGCATCGGCAGCACGCTCCACGGTCATGGTATAGGGAAGGTTCATGGGAATAAGGGCAATATCAATATCAGTAAGTTGTCGCATTTCGGGTATATCTTCTGTATCACCTGCAATATAGAGCCGAATCCCATCCTTTTCCAGAACATATCCGTTGCCCCGGCCTTTTTCATGAAACTGCAGTGCCTCTTCCCGTAAATTATACATAGGAATAGCTTCAATTTCTATTTCATTTTCAGTATGAGTCTCCCCATTTGCCAGTACCACCAGTGACTGGTGAAATTGCTCAGGCAGTTCGTCCTTTACTGCCTGTGGAACGATTATCGGAACATCATTCAACTCGAGTTCCCCCAGAGTAGTGGCGTCCATATGATCTCCATGGATGTCCGTTATCAGCACAAAATCTGCAGAATCCTGATTTTCGAAGGCCGATGCCCCACCCGTGGGATCGAGGAAAATCCTGATATCGCCCCAGGAGATGACAGCAGTTGCGTGAGATATAGGCTCGATATCAATTTGGGAAAGCTGATCCGTTTCAGCAGAGGGTCGTACGTTCTGCTGGTTAGCAATCGTATCCAATTCCAAATTGTTCCGATTGTTCTGTTCTGCCTCCGATTTGCAGCTCCAGATCAAAAGTACCGTCAATACAAAAAACATCCCCCTCATAATTTACTGATTAAGAGGTAAATATACTGAAAGTGTCCTGTTGGTTTAAATTTGTTAGGAAAAAATTAAGACAAGTCCAGTTTCATTTTGATATCCGCACGCTCATAATGGACATCCGGCTCTATTGGAATATCCACAAAACCGTATTTTCTGTAAATATGCACTGCATTAATAAGGCGGCTGTTGGTATAGATGATCAGTCTCCTCCAGCCCTGCTTCCTGGCAAAATCAATGGCATGCTGCATGAGTTGCTGTCCGATTCGCTTTCCCTGAGCCGCTGCGGTAACCGCCATTTTAGTGAGTTCAAAAACATCATCTTCTATTTTCATAAGTGCCACGGTTCCCAGAATTCCTTCAGGAGAGCGGGCAAAGAAAATGTTGCCTCCGGGCGCGATGATGTGCTTCTGGGGATTCTGTAATACCTCTTCATCCACAGGCTCCACATAAAAGTATTTCTCCAGCCACTCCACGTTCAAATCCCGAAAAGAGGATTGGTACTGGGGCTGGTATGATATAATTTCCACAGGACTCATTTTTCTACAAATTTACTTAAAAATCAAGCAGCGCTTGTCATCTTCGGCTCATAAAGTCCTGTAACTTGTTGCGAATTTCCTCAAGGCACAACGCATCTTTACTTCCATGGTGGGTATGGGGGCGGGTGGGGCCGGGAATGTAGGTGCCCTTCTGAACCTGTTCCCCGATGACTTTATAAGCCTCGCGAAAGGGCATGCCTTCAATAACCAATTCGTTGATGCTTTCCACCGTGAAGAGGTACTTGTATTTTTCGTCATTCAAATCAACAGGTTTTACCTCTACCTGAGAAACTGCATAGGTAAACACCTCCAGAATTTCTTTCATACGCTCGACTCCGTTGATGCTGTTTTCTTTCAGTAGCTGAAAGTCCCGGTGGTATCCGCTGGGCAGATTATTGGTAATTAAAACCATTTCTGTAGAAAGTGCCTGGAGTTTATTGCACTTACCTCTGATGAGCTCGAAAACATCGGGATTCTTCTTGTGAGGCATAATACTGGATCCTGTTGTGAGGGTTTCGGGAAAACTAATAAAATCGAAGTTCTGGCTCATATACAAACAGATATCCATTGCAAATCGGGCCAGGGTATTGGAAAGTCCTCCCAGTACGGCGGCAAGAGTCCGCTCCACCTTTCCTCTTCCCATTTGAGCTGCTACCACGTTGTATTTTAAGGTTTCAAAACCTAGTTCCGCAGTGGTGAAATCACGGTCAATAGGGAAAGAGGAACCGTAACCCGCAGCGGATCCCAGGGGGTTCTGATTAATTACTTTGTGACACGCCTTGAGCATCACCAGATCGTCTATGAGTAATTCTGCATAGGCAGAGAACCACAACCCGAATGAAGAAGGCATCGCTACTTGTAAATGAGTATAACCTGGCAAAAGTTGATGTTGATGTTTTTCGGCCAGCTGCAGTAGTACGTTTATTAGTTCTACTACCTGATCGCGGATTCCTGAGACATTATCCTTGAGGTAAAGTTGCATGGCTACCAGAACCTGATCATTTCGGGAGCGGGCAGTATGGATTTTCTTTCCGATTTCTCCCAGACGCTGGGTAAGTTCCCATTCTATTTTGGAATGCACGTCCTCAAAGGCTTCTTCAATATGAAATTCGCCTTTTTCTAATTGTGTTTCCAATTGCTCCAGTCCCTGAACCAATAGGGATGCTTCCCTTTCAGAAATCAAACCAGAAGCACCCAGCATTCTGGCGTGGGCCTTGGAGGCTTTTAAATCATACGCCGCCAAATACTGATCCAGTTCCCGATCATTTCCTACCGTGAACTGCTCGATTTTTTTGTCAATTGAAATTCCTTTATCCCAAAGTTTCATGCTTATTGTTTTTTGTCATTTAAATTTTCACAGGCCTTCTTCAGTAAGAGGATGTATTGTTCTATGGCCTGGTTTATCTCCTCCAGATAAATAAACTCGTCGGCAGAATGTGACCGCAAAGAATCCCCCGGCCCCATTTTCAGAGATGGACAATGTAGTAAAGCCTGGTCGGATAGGGTAGGGGACCCGTAGGTTTCTATTCCCATTTCTAGTCCTGCCTGAACCAAAAAATGATCTTTTGGTATTCCCGAAGAATTCAGTC
>JAJUIC010000039.1 GCA_029265595.1 Flavobacteriaceae bacterium | reverse complement strand
GAATTCGGAGCGGCCACGCAACTGGAAAAAATTGACATGCTTGATTTTGCCGATCTGGTGGCGATCAACAAGTTTGATAAGAGAGGAGCACTGGATGCCATCCGGGATGTAAAGAAACAGTATCAGAGGAATCACGGGCTGTGGCATGAAGACCCTGAAGGGATGCCTGTCTTCGGAACGATTGCCTCGCAATTTAACGATCCCGGCACCAATACACTTTATCGGGCGCTGATGGATAAGATAAAGGAGAAAACAGGTGCAGACCTGGATTCAGACTTTACCATTACCCCCGAGATGAGCGAGAAAGTTTATGTCATTCCACCAAGCAGGACACGCTACCTCTCCGAAATCGCGGAGAACAACCGGGCCTATGATGAAAAAGGTGAAAAACAAGCCGCGGTAGCGGAACACCTCTATGGGATTTATAAAACCATTAGCAGTGTGACGGGCGTTGAAGTAGCGCTGGATCAGCACGGAGTGGTGGAGCAGCAACTGCAGGAAGCCACCACGGAGGAAAATAAAGAGTTCGTGGGGCTTCTTAAGAAAGAGTTCGACCGGGTAAAGATGAATCTGGATCCCTATAACTGGCAAATTATAATGGGCTGGGATGACAAAATTCGGCTATATCAGGAGCCGGTTTACACCTTCAAGGTGCGGGATAAGGAAATAAAAATCAAAACCCATTCCGAGTCCCTCTCTCACAGTCAGATTCCGAAGGTAGTATTGCCAAAGTATAAAGCCTGGGGCGAAATATTAAAATGGAGCCTTCAGGAAAACGTTCCCGGGGAATTCCCTTATACAGCAGGTCTTTACCCCTTTAAAAGGACAGGTGAGGATCCCACAAGGATGTTTGCCGGGGAAGGGTCTCCCGAGCGTACCAACAGGCGGTTCCATTATGTGAGCCAGGGGCTCCCCGCTAAACGGCTCTCCACGGCCTTTGATTCAGTGACCTTATATGGGAACGATCCGGATTACCGGCCGGACATTTATGGGAAGATTGGAAATGCCGGAGTGTCGATTTGTTGTCTGGATGACGCAAAGAAGCTCTATTCGGGTTTTGATCTGGCCGATCCTATGACTTCGGTAAGTATGACCATCAACGGTCCGGCACCCATGCTGTTGGGGTTTTTCATGAATGCAGCCATTGATCAGCAGTGTGAGAAATACATTCGCGAGAAGGGCCTGGAGGCTGAGGTAGAGAAAAAAATTGAAGCTATTTATGCCAATAAAAAAGTCGACCGTCCCCAGTACCGAGGAGCATTACCTAAGGGGAATGATGGACTGGGATTAATGCTACTGGGAGTGACCGGTGATCAGGTGCTTCCCCCAGAGGTGTATCAGGCCATTAAAAAGAGGACTTTATCACAGGTCCGGGGAACGGTCCAGGCCGATATTTTAAAAGAGGATCAGGCACAAAATACCTGTATTTTTTCGACTGAATTCGCGCTGCGATTGATGGGAGATGTGCAGGAGTACTTCATCGAAAAGAACGTTCGCAACTTCTATTCTGTTTCTATTTCCGGGTACCACATCGCTGAGGCAGGGGCCAATCCCATAACCCAGTTGGCCTTGACCCTGGCCAATGGCTTTACTTATGTGGAGTATTATCTGAGTCGGGGCATGGACATCAACAAGTTTGGTCCCAACCTTTCCTTCTTTTTCTCCAATGGGATTGATCCGGAATACGCGGTCATTGGAAGAGTGGCGCGTAAAATATGGGCGAAGGCCATGAAGCATAAATACGGGGCCAATCCCCGGGCTCAGATGTTGAAATATCACATCCAGACATCCGGAAGATCCCTGCATGCCCAGGAAATTGATTTCAACGATATCCGAACTACCCTGCAGGCATTATATGCCATCTACGATAACTGTAATTCCTTGCATACCAATGCCTATGATGAGGCCATTACGACTCCTACTGAGGCTTCGGTGCGAAGAGCCATGGCGATCCAATTGATTATCAACAAGGAGCTCGGTTTGGCAAAAAATGAAAATCCCCTTCAGGGCTCATTTATTATAGAAGAGCTAACCGACCTTGTGGAGGAAGCAGTTTTGCTGGAATTCGATCGGATAACGGAACGAGGAGGGGTGCTGGGCGCCATGGAAACCATGTATCAGCGAAGTAAAATTCAGGAGGAAAGCCTGCACTATGAAACCTTAAAACACAGTGGCAAGTATCCCATTATTGGTGTAAATACCTTTCTGAGTTCAACAGGTTCGCCGACCGTAACCCCGGGAGAGGTCATCCGTGCAACCGAAGAGGAAAAGAAAAATCAAATCAAGACGCTGGAGGATTTACATAAGGCTCAGGCATCGGTTCTGGAGGAAGCTCTGGAGAAGGTAAGGGAAGCTGCGCTGAACAATGAAAATATTTTTGAAGTGCTGATGGAAGCCACCAAAACCTGCTCTCTGGGCCAAATTACAACAGCCCTTTTTGAAGTAGGTGGTCAATACCGACGGAACATGTAAAGCGGAAATGACCTGAGGACTGGACTGTTATTTTGAGCCTTCAGCCTTCAGGTTTTTCCGAACTATTTCTTTGGCTCTGGACTGCGGAAATAAGTTTTAAAGGTAAATTCCTGAGGAGATTCAATGGCTTCGAGTAGCCCCCATTGGATGGGCATGGCTATCCCTGCATTTTCTGTGGGTCGCAGCGAATAGGGACACACAGCGGTTTGGGCATAGGAATTGCGCAAATAATCAAGGAAAATTTTTCCATCTCGCTGGTCCTTCCGCAGTTGCGTGGTGAGCAAATCAGGGTGTGCCGCTACTAGTTCATCGGCAAAGGCCTTTACTTCCTGTTTTATCTCCTCATAGCTTTTCCCTCTACGCACCTTATAATACACATGCAGGCCATTTTTGCCAGTGGTCATGACATGAGGTTTTCTCCTTTTGTTTTGGAGGAAATCCCGAAGAATCAGGGCGGCCTGTCTGACTTCCTCAAAAGAATTTCCGGAGGGGTCTAAATCGAAAATAACCTTATCCGGCTGGTGAATCCGGTCTCGTTTACTGAGCCAGGTATGAAAGGTGAGGGTATTTTGGTTGACCAGGTAAATCAGGCTTTTCTTGTTGTTACAGATGCACTGGATATTGGTTCCTTCCTCGGTTTCCACTTCTACCCGTTTAATAAAAAAAGGAAAATAGTCTGAAACATTCTTCTGATAGAACCCCTCTTCTTCCACTCCGGAAGGAAACCTTTGTAGGGTAAGGGGCCGATTCCTGAGGAATGGCAGCATCTTTTCCGAAATCCAATGGTAGTATCTGACGACGTCACCTTTTGTTATTCCCTCTTTGGGATAAACAACCCGTTCCGGGTGACTAATGTGAATTCCGAGAACTTCCATGAAAGCTACTTTTGTTTAATATTAAGGAGATTATTACCGAGAACAAAATATAGGTATTTCATTTTTCTCATGTAGTTAAGGAAGTGCGAAAATTTACGAAGCTTCATTATCGCAGAATTTTTAGTAAATAGGATGGAATAGAAACCTTATTTTTAAAATTTTAAATTTCTACTCTTTTTGTCGGGACTGAAATTTGAAATACTTTTGTTACCTGAATTTTATAGGATTTAAGATGGAGAGCATCGCATTATTTGCCGTTGCAGTGTTTACTGGATTTATCGCCATCAATAACCCTATTGGTAATATACCGGTCTTTCTTGGTTTGACTAAGAGTGCGGACCGTTCCACTAAGCGTAAAATTTCCAAGAAAGCTACCACCACGGCCTTTGTGATTGTGGCCGGTTTCATACTCCTGGGGAAATATATTTTCAGTTTGTTCGGTCTGACCATTCCGGCTTTCAAAATTACCGGGGGCATTCTTGTGTTCTTTGTGGGCTTTGAAATGATTCGGGCACAGGAACTCAGTATTGATAACCAATCCGAAGTCAATTTTAATGAGGGAATTTCAATCTCACCTCTGGGAATTCCCATTCTTGCCGGACCTGGTACTATAGTAACGGCTATGAACTTTACCACTACAGCAACCTACCTGGAAATTATCATCATGCTCATCATGTTTGCCGGGGTCATGTGGCTGAACTATTTGGCTTTTATTTCCAGTGAATACCTGGTGCGTTACATTGGGGAGAACAAAATCGTAGTGGTTGAAAAGATCATGGGTCTTATTATCGCCATTATTGGAACCAATATGATCATTGAGGGTATCCAGTTGGCCTTCTTCCAATAATTTTCTGCCCAGCTTTTAGTATTTGTGCCTTACACGGAGTCTTTTTGTGGAATCCATCGCCCTGTAAGGGCGTGGCATAAATCTGTTTGTTAAAATAATCTCACATCCTCCAAGTTGTTGGTTAATTAATTTAGAATTGTCAAAAAATTATAATTTTTAGTGGTTTATGGTTGTATTTTTATCTCGTAACATTTTAAAAATGAAGCGATGAAGAAGTATAGCAATGTATTCTTGATATTAGCAGTGATAACGGGACTGATTGGATTCACAGGTTTAAACTTTGATGGGATTATCATTCCGAGAATCCTGTTTGTCCTCTTTACGGATTTATTTCTGGTTTCCCTGATGGCCAAGGCGCTATTTGCAGAAGAAGAGAAAATGAAGTACGAAAAGGTGCCCAAATGAAGGAGGCTTTTTGGAATGGTGAAACAAAATAAATCCAAAGGTCTGTAACTTTGTTCAGGCCTTTTTCTATCTTTAAGCGCAAGCTGTAGTCATATGAGGTTACTATTTTTATTGCTGTTGATAGGAGTTCAGGTTGCTGCCCAGGATGTACGTGTTCGTAAAGGGGTGGTAATGGATTCGCTGCCTGTCGAAGGATACCCGGATGAATCGTATTCTCTGTTTTTTCCCAACGGGTACAATTCAGAAGCGGCAAATTTCCCCGTCCTTTTCATATTCGATGGGCAGGGCAGGGGTAAGGCTGCAGCTCAACTATTTAAACCTGCCGCCGAGAGTCAGAACTTTATCATCGCCTCTTCCAATTCCATTGATGCGGATATCAATATTCTTGACAACGTTAAGAGAGCTACCAGGCTCATACAGGCAGTGACCTCAAATGTTCCGGTGGACCTGAAACAAATTTCTGTTTCAGGTTTTGGAATGGGGGCCAAGGTTGCCTCGGTAATTCCACTTCTTATTGAGGATATCCATGGGGTTATTGCGGTCGGAGATCATCAACTGAATCTGGATTTACTCAAGAGAAGAGATGATTTTTACTTTGTAGGCATCGGTGGGAATGAAACTGTTGTCAAACATGAAATGGCCTTCATTGTGAATGAATTAAACAACCGGGGGATTCCGGGAGCCTTTATAACCTATCAGGGGGGAGCGGAGTGGCCTCATCCTGAAGTCATTTCTTTCGCTCTGGGCCTTCTATCCACCCAGGCCATGCGAGAAGACCTTCGGCCGAAAAATCAGTCTTTACTACAGCAAATGTATAGCACAGACCTTAGTAGGGTCGATAGGCTGATTCGCGATGGAGAGGCGATTGCTGCGCATGAATTTTTGATTAATCTGGAGCTGAAATATGAAGACCTGGTCGATTTAAAGGAAATTCGTGATAAACGGGCCCGACTTGAAAATTCAGCCGATTATAAAGAAAAGCGCTTGGAATATGACCATCTGTTACTGTCGGAGCTTAAAACCAATTCGGACTACATTAGTTATTTTGAACAAGATATTGTGACGCTCAACTTCGAGAATGTCGGCTGGTGGAACTATCAGGTGTTTTTATTAGATCAGAAAATTGCAGGTAATAATCCGCAAGAGAGCGCTATGGCACATCGTTTGAAGCAAAATCTTCGACAGATGCCAAAGGTGGCTATGGCTAATTTAAAAGACATGGATCCCAGTACTGAGGAAAGGCTTTTACTTAATATGTTGTCCACCGTATTTGATCAGCAGGATTATCCGGCATATCTTAATGTCATTCGCCTCAGTGCTATTGATGGAGATTATGCGACGGCGCTGTTCTACCTGGAGGAACTGCTCAAGAATGGATATCAGGATGTGGATGCTTTATATGAGTTGGAGGGGACACTGGGACTGCGTCTGACGAGAGATTTTAATGGTTTAATCAAAAAATATACAGGCTCATCACGATTCTTTAATCAAAGTCTATAGCGATGAAAAAGACCTTTGTGTTACTTTATCTGTTCATGGGTCTTGGACTTCAAGCCCAGGATATGGGGATTTTGAGTTCTGCCCAGGAATACCAGCGTCGTCAGAGTGAAAGCTTTCTCAATCCTGGCCTTTCCCCTTTACTTCCAGAGGATTTTGATGAATTTAAAGGTCTTGAATTCTTTCCCCTGTCTGAAAAATTTGTGGTTGAGGCGGAATTTGTTAGAACTCCTTTTGAAATGCCTTTTGTCATGGCTACCACTACAGGGGAAGAGGAGCGGTATGTGAAATATGGAGAGGCTTATTTTAAAATAGATGGAAAGCAGTACCAATTAAATCTGTACCAAGATCAGCAACTCCGGGCAACGCAGGAGTATAAGGATCGGCTTTTTCTGCCATTTACCGATGCTACTTCAGGAGAAAGCACCTATGCCGGTGGACGCTATCTTGATTTGGAAGTGCCAAAAGGTAAAGTCATTGTCATAGATTTCAATAAAGCTTACAATCCCTTTTGTGTATACAATCCGGATTATTCCTGTCCTATTCCGCCTGCAGAGAACGACCTAAAACTTAGGGTTGAGGCAGGAATGAAGGATTATAAATGACCTGTTTAGGGGAATGCCGCTGTGGCCGGCAGGGAAGTGATTCCATCTTTAAGTACGATTGTGAGGTCAGTCACGTTGGTGTCATCCCCCTTTAGGGATCTGGTCGGGGTGGACTGAGCCTGTGAAGAGCCTAAATCCTCTACTGAATCATTCGGATTGGAGGACCCTAATACTACTGAATAGGCAAATAGATTTCGGTAACCCACCGTGCGGGATTGACTTCTTCCAGTGGATCTGTGATGAAGATTTCAAAGGCTTCTCCTTGAGGGTCTGCACTGAGATCATTTTCCTGGATATACCGATGGCCTTCCTCCCACGCCTGATAAGAATTCTTATGATTTCCTCTGAGCGTTGTTTTTACGACTCTTTGAGAAGGAAGGTAACCGTTCAGAACCGAACTGCCTGCAGGAGGGACAACCTGACTGGGCGTAGGAATGGCTGCGGAGATAATGGCTGTGCCGTTATCCAGGTCTCTTTCGTGATATATGAGAAAAGGATTTCCGTTGACCGAAATTTCATTTTCTTCCATAAAGGCATGTACCCGCTCCAGCATTTCTGCACCACGTTGTGGAACCTCACTAAGGCGAGTTGCTGCTGTGGTATACATATAGAATCCACCTCCATACTGAGTAACTCCGTTGACCTTAATGGAGTAGGCTTCCATTTTTGTTTTTATCTGTGACTCCAGAGTTTCAAGATCCCTGCTGAGAATAGGTCTGAAAAGTTCGTCTATCTCCTGCCCCCGAAGGGTGAAAGAGAGCTTTTCCTTGAAGTTCTGCTCCCCGCGCAGCCCCCAGCTCACCCGCGTTCCTTCCTCTATGGGCTCCAGTTTCCAGTACATTTCACTTGTGACGTGCGTCAGCCCGGCGTCAAATAAAAGCCGCTGAACCAGACCGGTATAGGCTTCAGTGGATGTGGTCTGCAGATTCCCTTCCTCCAATAGCCGGTTGTTGTCCCAGGCGATTGCAGCTCCTGTTCCCACTGTAGTGTCGCCCAGGCTGATCTGTGTTTCAGGATCATTCAGCCAGCTCCATTGCCGCCAGGTCTCGTAATTGGTTATTTCCTGGTAAATGAGTGCGGGAGGGACCTCCAAAATTCGGCTTTCCGCTACATCATAAGAACCATTTTTGGTTGCTACATAGATGGAGCCGGCAATAAAAACAATTAGGAGAAGAAAGAAGAGATACTTTAATATTTTCATATTCCGGGGGGCTGATTGGATGTTTTAATTAGCTAAGATACGTAATTTACATGATGCGAATTCTTACCTTTGACCTGAAAATTATCTATCTATTGTTGCTTTTTGCTGCAATTAAAGGACAGCAATCGGTGGACGTATAATAATAACAAAGTTCAAGAAAAGATGAAACAACATTTTTATTTGCTGCTGCTGGCAGCAGGATTACTGATTTCATGTGGGGATAAGGTCAATGAAAGTGATCCATCCACCATTGCTGATCAGGATGACTTCCAGTATAAAGTGGAAGAATTTGCTGATATTCAGGTGCTGCGATATAGGGTTGCCGGATGGGAAAATCTAACACTAAAAGAGCAGAAACTGGTTTATTATCTGGTTGAGGCAGGTCTGGCAGGAAGAGATATTACCTGGGATCAGAACTACCGTCACAATCTGAAGATCCGCCAGGCACTGGAAACCATCTACAAAGATTATCAGGGGGATCGTAATTCGGCAGACTGGCAGGCTTTCGAAACGTACCTAAAGCGCGTGTGGTTTGCCAACGGCATCCACCACCATTATTCTTCCGATAAGTTCAAGCCCGGGTTTAGCCAGGAATATTTTGACCAGCTACTGGCTCAAAGTGGAGCCAGTTTGGAAGGAGAAGCCTATGAAGTCATTTTTAATGACCAGGATGTGAAGCGGGTAAACCTTGATGCCTCCATCGGTTTGGTGGAAGGTTCTGCCGTTAATTATTACGGGGAAGGGATTACTCAGGCAGATGTTCAAGCTTTTTATCAGGCCAAGACTTCTCCGGATCCTGAACGTCCCTTAGCCTTTGGGTTGAACTCTAAATTGGTCAGGGAAAATGGTGAGGTAGTGGAGAAAGTATGGAAGAGCGGTGGTATGTATGGTGAGGCTATCGACCAAATCATTTTCTGGCTTGAAAAAGCAGTAGAAGTTGCCGAGAATCAAAAACAGGCTGATGCCTTGAAATTACTCATCCAGTATTATCAGACTGGGGATCTGGTTACCTGGGACGAGTACAACGTGGCGTGGGTTCAGGCAACCGAAGGGAACATCGATTACATCAACGGATTTATTGAAGTGTATAATGATCCTCTGGGTTATAAAGGAGCTTATGAAAACATTGTACAGATCAAAGATTTTGAAATGTCTGAGCGCATGAGCGTCCTGGAGGAAAATGTTCAGTGGTTTGAAGACAATGCGCCACTTATGGAGGAGCACAAGAAAGACTCTGTAGTTGGAGTTACCTATAAAACAGTGATTGTAGCCGGTGAAGCTGGCGATGCGTCTCCTGCTACCCCAATCGGGGTCAATCTTCCGAATTCCAACTGGATTCGAAAAGAATATGGCAGTAAATCCGTCTCTCTGGGGAACATTATCGAGGCCTATGAGAATGCAGGCAGCAGCGGAAGGCTGGAAGAATTTGCGCATGATGAGGAAGAAATTGAGCTGGAAAAGCAGTACGGGTCTCTGGCGGATAAACTACATACCGCACTTCACGAAGTGGTGGGTCATGCTTCAGGGCAGCTTAACCCGGGAGTGGGAGAACCCAAAGAGACGCTGAAAAGCTATGCTTCCACTTTGGAAGAAGGCCGTGCCGACCTGGTAGGGTTGTATTACATCATGGATCCCAAACTGGAGGAACTGGGACTCGTAGATGATTTTGAAAAAGTAGGAAAGGCTTCTTATGACGGGTATATTCGAAACGGATTAATGACACAATTAATTCGGGTGGAATTAGGAGCCGATGTGGAACAGTCCCACATGCGTAACCGTCAGTGGGTAAGTGCATGGGTTTTTGAAAAAGGAGCTTCTGACGGTGTAATCGAGCGCGTGGAAAGAGACGGAAAAACCTATTATGATATTAAAGATTACCAGAAGCTTCGGGATTTGTTCGGTGCGCTGTTGCGCGAGACCCAACGCATAAAAAGTGAAGGGGATTTTGAAGCTGCCAGGGATCTGGTCGAGACCTATGGTGTAAAAGTAGACCAGGATCTTCACAGGCAAATCCTGGAGCGAAATGAGCAGTTTGAAGGGGCGCCTTATAGTGGTTTTGTAAACCCGGTGCTCGTTCCTGAGCTGGATCAGGACGGAGAGATCATAGCCATTGAGATCCAACAGCCAGATTCGTTTGCAGAGCAAATGCTCTATTATTCAGAGGAATATCAGAATCTTCCGCTGGAGAACTAAACGATGAAATGAACAAAATTATAGAAGGCCGGTGCGATGTTGTACCGGCCTTATGTTTTTCGGTTTGTTTCAGTCCCCGGTTTTGCTTCATTTTTCTGATAGGGCCGATGAGGCATCCAGGCCCGCTTGGTTATTGAGGATCAGGAGGAAAAGAAACTATGGGGTGAGGTAAATCTTCAGAGACCATAGTAGAACCATGAAAATGATAAAGGCAATCAGCACGAAAATACTTCCTTTATAGTACTTGCGGTGGAGTTGCAGGTCCTTGCGATAGGTGTATGCAATTACAAATACAAAAACAACAAAAAAGACTCCAGCAAAGATTAATTGACCTGTGGTAAACATCTATCTATTTTTCCGCTAAATTAATACTTTACCCGGCAGGTACCATTACAATGACGCCTCAAAAATGCAGCGCCTCTTGTGCTTAGAGGGCTTTAGGCTGCACCAAATGCCTCCAGCCAAAGAGGTCTTCTGAAATATTATACTGGATATCCATGAGCTTTTCCTTGAACAAGTTGGCGTAGGAATCCTTTTGTTGGGGCAGCTCGAATTTTTCATTCTTACAGGCGAAACCCTTTATAGGGTTGATGGTGGCTGCTGTTCCTGATCCAAACATTTCCTTTAAGGTTCCTGCTCGAGCTGCCTCCACGATTTCCTGAACCGATACGCGCCGAACTTCTGTAGGAATGTTTAAGTGTTCGGCCAGGGTTAAAACAGATTTACGGGTGACGCCATCCAGGATGCGGTCTCCAGTGGGTGCAGTCAGTAAGGTGTCGCCGATTCTGAAGAAGACGTTCATGGTTCCGGCCTCTTCCAGATATTCATGGGTGCTGGCATCGGTCCAGACTACCTGTTGATAACCTTCTTCCTTGGCCAGATTAGTAGGATAGAACTGGGCGGCATAATTGCCTGCCGCTTTTGCAAATCCCACTCCGCCATCTGCAGCACGACTGAATTTTTCCGCGAATACCACCCGGACTTCTCCACTGTAGTAGGCTTTGGCAGGTGAGCAGATAATCATGAATTTGTACTTGGTGGAGGGAGAAGCTGAAACTCCAGCTTCCGTTGCGATTACAAAGGGCCGCAGGTATAGTGAATTGCCTCTTCCTTTCTGAACCCAGTTTCGATCCAAATCCACTAGTACTTCCAAACCGTCCATGAAAACCTCTTTTGGAACCTCTGGTATGGCCAGGCGGGTGGATGACTTGTTGAACCGTCGGTAATTCTCCTCGGGACGAAACAGCCATACCTGATCTTGCTCATCTTTAAAGGCCTTCATCCCTTCAAAGACCGCTTGCCCGTAATGGAAAACTCGTGCCGACGGGGAAAGTTCTATGTTTCCGTAAGGTCGAACCTGTGGGTTGATCCATTCCCCATTCTCATAGTCGCATTCCAGCATGTGGTCCGTGAAAACATTTCCAAAAGCGAGATTCTCAAAATCCACTGTGTCAATTCGGGATTTCGTTGCCTTGGTAACTTTAACTTTTTGGAAGAGACTGTTGTTCATGATTTCGTATTTACACAAATCTAAAGAAATTAAAGCACTTAAGTTCGCTCAGAATTTCTCAAATTTGTATTAATTTACCCTCTAATTTCAAAACCACTTGATTATGAGATCGATGTTGAGTATGATTTTACTTGCGGTACTGATTCCTCTACAGGGCTGGGCTCAGCAGGCTACCTCTATGACTGGGGGAAATCAGTTAGATTTTGAGCAGTATTCACTTGCGGGAGAAGCCTTCGGCACAAAAAACGCCATTAGTGCCAGCCAGATGCTGGAGGTGTACCAGGGTTTGCAAATCGGAGACAGTATTGAGGTCACTCTAAATACAAGTGTGAACAGTGTCTGTAAGAGTAAAGGCTGCTGGATGAAACTCGATTTAGGGGCGGATGAGGAAAGTATGGTAAAGTTTAAAGATTATGCTTTTTTTGTTCCTAAGGATATCGAAGGGAGAGATGTGCTGGTTCACGGAAAAGCATATGTTACTGAAATGTCTGTAGAGGACCAAAAGCATTATGCCGAAGATGGAGGGGCCAGTAAAGAGGAAATCGGAAAGATTACACAGCCAAAAAGAACTTTGTCCTTCTTGGCAGAGGGAGTATTAATTGAACCTGAGCTTGAGAAGAGAAATCATTAAAACAGGGGATGGTTCAATGACCATCCATTTACCGGAGTGGGGGGAGAGTTATCATTCCAAACATGGTGCAATAGCCGAAGCCCTTCACGTATTTATAGCTACGGGTTTTTCCCATAAACTGGATCATATTGGAGGGAATGACTTAAATATCCTGGAAATCGGGTTTGGAACCGGACTGAATGCTTTTCTGACCCTGTTGGAAGCTCAGAAAAAGAATATCCGGATATTTTACAAGGGAGTGGAGGCCTATCCAGTGGGACGTGAAGAACTGGATAATCTTAATTTTGGGGAAGGCTTTAGTGAGGAAGAAAGGGTTAAAGATGTTTTTATGAAATTACACGAGCTTCCATGGAATGAGTCTTGTAACGTTACTTCCGATTTTACGCTGTTTAAACAGCAGGCTTATTTTAAAGACATTGAAGATCAGGAGGTTTTTGATCTGATCTATTTTGATGCCTTCGGGCCACGAGTACAGCCTGAACTTTGGACCGAAGATATATTTCTAAAGATGCACCGAGCCTTAAAGCCGGATGGCTGCCTTGTGACCTATTCCGCCAAGGGTGCTGTGCGAAGAGCCATGCAAAGTGTCGGCTTTGAGGTGGAGCGACTGCCAGGGCCTCCCGGCAAGAGAGAAATGCTTCGCGCACGTAAGAAGTCCTAATTCCAAAACCCTGTTAAATCAGGAGTTCACCTCAATTGTTTTCCAACTTGTTGTTAACTTGTATAGAAAAATGCGTGTATTAATCACCGGGGCCACCGGTCTCATTGGAAAAGAAATTACCCGCTTGTGTCACCTCAGGGGCCTGGGTGTTAATTACCTGACTACCTCCAGAAGTAAGATCAAGAAAGAACCGGATTATCGCGGGTTTTACTGGAACCCGGCAACTGGGGAGATTGATACAGCATGTTTTTCTGAGGTGGGCGTAATTATAAATTTAGCGGGAGAGAATGTTTTTCAACGCTGGACAAAAGCCGGAAAAGCGCGGATTTTGAACAGTAGGCTACAGTCGGCAGAGTTGCTCTATAAGAGTCTAAAAGGGCTCGACCATCAGGTGGATCACCTCATATCCTCCAGTGCCATCGGATATTATCCTTCTTCGTACCAGAAAATGTACTACGAAGATCAACAAGAATCGGATTCAGGATTTTTGGGAAAAGTTGTGGTAGCCTGGGAGAATGCCAATGAAAAGCTTTCGGAATTGGGTATAAAAGTGGCCAAGGTCCGCACGGGCCTTGTATTGGCTAATGAGGAAGGTGCGCTTCCCAAGATGCGAATGCCTTTTAAACTAAACGTGGGATCTCCGCTGGGTAATGGAAATCAATGGCAGTCCTGGATTCATATTACTGATGTTGCCCGTATCTATATTCATATTCTGGAAAATGGACTTACCGGAGTGTATAACGCAGTTGCGCCCAATCCCCTGCGGAATCATCAGATTATGGAAG
>JAJUIC010000015.1 GCA_029265595.1 Flavobacteriaceae bacterium | reverse complement strand
TGTTACACTATCAGAAAATAAGATCCGCAAAAGATGTTTCAGAGGCGAAAAGAACGAAGCTCATGAATCAAGCAAACCCTTTTTTCATTCCCAGAAACTATCTCCTGCATCAGGCTATAGAAGGTCTTGAAAATAATGACCCGAAATTATTCAAGGAAATTGAAACGGCTATTCAGGATCCTTATCAAAAACCCAAACCTCATTTAATGCAGAAGAGGCCTCAATGGGCCTCTGATACTGCTGGCTGCTCGATGCTGTCATGCAGCTCCTGATTTTTATGACCAAATGGGTGCTAGCCCCTACCCCGATCTGCTCCTAGGAACAATTCCAGATTTGGGGTTTTACTCAATTTTCTTTTTACTGCCTCGTTTGAGCACTATGAAACCAGTTACTCCAGCAATTAATGAGGCAATCAAAATACCGTATTTGGCCTGGTCAATCATATAGGCTTCGGTAAAGGCCAGATTCGTAATGAAGAGGGACATGGTAAATCCAACCCCTGCAATTAGGGAGACCCCAATAATATGCATCCAATTGACCCGCTCCGGCAAGCCTGCAATTCCTAATTTTACCAGTAACCAGGTAAAGAAGGTCACTCCTACTAGTTTCCCAACCACAAGACCTAAAACAATTCCTATTGTAATAGGATTCACAATCTGCTCGAGGAAATCGCCTCCAACTTCCACTCCGGCGTTGGACAAGGCAAACAGAGGAATTACCAGGAATGCCACCCAGGGGTGTAGCGCGCCTTCTAGTTTCTGAAGAGGTGTTTGCGCGTTTCGACTGGTAGTGTGAATTTCTTCTATTAATTGATGTTGTTTGGCAGTGATAATTGGGCCTTTATAGGGATTCTCGGCCTCAAATCGGTCCATGAGAGCATTGACTTCCATTCCATATTCATTGCTATCGATTTTGGTGCGGGAAGGAATCGTAAAAGCCACCAGGACTCCGGCGATAGTAGCATGGACACCAGAGAGCAAAAAGGCGAGCCAGACACCTCCTATACCAATGATAGCGTAAAAAAGCATGTTGCGAACGCCCATCCAGTTCGCGATTACCAGGACACTGATCAGCACGAAACCAATACCCAGGTTGGCCATGGATAATTCGGAACTATAAAATAGGGCAATAACCAGGACCGCACCAAGATCATCAACTGTTGCAAGCGCGACCAGAAAGACTTTGGCCGATAGCGGAACTCTTTTTCCAGCAAGCGTAATAATGGACAAGGCGAAAACAATATCTGTTGCCATGGGAATTCCCCATCCCCTCAAAGAGGGTTCGCCGGCATTAACAGCCACGTATAGTAGTGCCGGCACCACCATGCCCCCGACTGCGGCTCCGAAAGGAAGAATCGCCTTCCGGAAGGAGGAAAGCTCTCCCGCCAATAATTCCCGCTTTAATTCCAGGCCGACGGTAAAGAAGAACATGGCCATTAATCCGTCATTAATCCAATAATGCAACGAGTAACTCAGTTCCTGGTCTCCAAACCTCAAACTGAAGTTGGTTTCCCAAATATTATGAAAAGTATCTCTCCAGGGAGAATTCGCCAGAACCAGGGCGGCGATTACAGAAAGGAATAATAATATCCCTCCTGAGTTCTCATAATGCATAAATTTATTGATTGGCTTAAGAGCTCGGTCTATGAAGGAATGACGCATATTTATAAATTGAAAATAGATTCACGAACTTAAACTTTTTTCAGGATTTATGCACCTATTCGAGTTGAAATTTCAAGTAGAAAGCTATATAATCAGCGGTTTTTAATAATTATATAACCCTGGGAATGATCCGCTAATATTTTGGTAAAAAAACCTTGCCTCCATCATAAGGCCCATAGGAGGTGAGAAAAAATTTCTTAGTGACCAACACCAATGAACCCGCTCGTTCTCCTTTTAAAACTCAATTTCAAGACTGAAAAGTATATTAAAACTGCTTCGAAACGACTGGTGCAGCAGGTATTCGTTAAAAACTTTGATGAATTACAAAGCTGAACGCTTCTAAAAATAGGATCAAATAGTGTGGTGCAGCCATACCCGTTAAAAACAAAAATGCCTTTCATTGCTGAAAGGCATCTTTATAATTGAACACTAACAATAAAACTTATAATGCAGCCACATGCTTAGCCAACTTAGATTTTAAGTTTGAGGCTTTATTGTTGTGAATGATATTTTTCTTCGCCAATTTGTCAATCATGGAAACAACGGAGGGCATCATAGCTATTGCCTCTTCCTTTTCTGCTCCACGAAGCTTCTTAATTGCAGTTCGAGTGGATTTATGTTGGTAACGATTTCTTTGCCTTTTGGCCTCATCGCTACGTACCCTCTTCATCGCTGACTTATGATTTGCCATACCTAATATTTGATTAATTTCTTAGCTGTAGTCCGTAGGGGATTCGAACCCCTGCTACCAGGATGAAAACCTGGCGTCCTAACCCCTAGACGAACGGACCAATTTCATTATTTCAAATGGATATTCGATATCCCTTAGTAGTCCGTAGGGGATTCGAACCCCTGCTACCAGGATGAAAACCTGGCGTCCTAACCCCTAGACGAACGGACCAGCTCATTGCTTAAATGCGGATGCAAAAATACAACTATTTTCAAATCACACAAATCCTGCAACAATTTTTTTCGCCTTTTAATAGGCTTTGGCGAACAACACTCTTCCGGTACTTTTTTTACCGGAATACACGCACACTCCTTCTTCCTCTTTCCGATCAAAAGGAATACAGCGAATAGTAGCTTTGGTCTCCTCCTGGATCTTAGCTTCTGTCTCCGCGGTCCCATCCCAATGAGCAGAAAGAAAGCCTCCTTTTTCCTCCAGGACTTCCTTGAATTCTTCAAAAGAGTTCACCTCTGTAGTGTGTTCCTCTCGAAACTGCTGCGAGCGTTTAAAAAGATTATCCTGGATCTCCTCCATTAAAGCATTTGCCTTTTCCACCACCTCATCCTGTTGTACAAACTCTTTGGTCAGTGTATCTCTTCTGGCCAGTTCCACCGTACCTTTTTCAAGATCTTTGGGTCCAATGGCAATTCGAACCGGAACCCCCTGTAACTCGTATTGCGCAAATTTCCATCCCGGTTTCTGAGTGTCACGGTCATCATATTTTACAGAAAGACCTTTTTGGCGGAGCTCCGCAGCCAGTTTATTGGCCACCTCTGAGATCTGCGCTAACTGTTCCTGTCCCTTATAAATGGGAACAATAACCACCTGAATCGGAGCCAGTTTTGGAGGCAACACCAATCCTTTATCATCACTATGTGTCATGATCAGAGCCCCCATTAAACGGGTAGAAACTCCCCATGATGTGGCCCACACATATTCCAATCCACCATCCTGAGTGGCAAATTTAACATCAAAGGCTTTGGCGAAATTCTGTCCCAGAAAATGAGAAGTTCCTGCCTGAAGCGCTTTTCCATCCTGCATCAGGGCCTCGATGCACAATGTTTCTTCCGCCCCTGCAAACCTTTCGGATTCCGTTTTACTTCCTTCCACTACAGGCATGGCCATAAATTCTCGGGCAAACTGAGCATAGATGCGATTCATCTGGTGGGCTTCAGCCAATGCCTCTTCCTTTGTGGCGTGCGCCGTATGCCCCTCTTGCCAAAGAAATTCAGCTGTTCTGAGAAACAGGCGCGTCCGCATCTCCCATCTGACCACATTTGCCCATTGGTTCACCAAAATTGGCAGATCGCGATAAGACTGAATCCAGCCCTTGTAGGTATTCCAGATAATGGCTTCTGAAGTGGGGCGAACAACTAGTTCTTCTTCTAGCTTGGCCTCCGGATCTACAATCAGTTTGCTTTTATCCTCAGGATCCGTCTTAAGACGGTAATGGGTTACCACGGCGACTTCTTTAGCAAAGCCTTCTGCATTCTTTTCTTCAGCCTCAAATAAACTCTTCGGAACGAAAAGAGGAAAGTAGGCATTCTGATGGCCGGTTTCCTTAAACATTTTGTCTAACTGCGCCTGCATTTTCTCCCAAATAGCGAATCCATAAGGTTTTATTACCATAGATCCCCGAACTGCGGAATTTTCAGCCAAACCTGCCTTTACCACTAATTCGTTATACCACTTTGAGTAGTCTTCTTTACGAGATGTTAAGCTCTTCGCCATATACCTGTTATTTGGCACAAAACTTGTACCTTGTTAATTGTATTATAGTTAGCGCAAAACTAACTATTTTTACAGTCTGTACCACTATAATCTCTATACGATGAAAACTTTTATATCTATAAATAATACGAGAGCCCTGCTGGCAGGGCCCTTACTCCTGTTACTGGCTTCCTGTGGTAGCTCGCAGTATGTGGGTTATGAAAGCGACGGAATATATTCCTCCGTTAACCAGCCCGCCTATGCCGCTACTGAACAGGCAACAGGGGAGGAAGAAAGCAATAAAGGATCCTATTACCAACAATTGTTCCAAAGAGAGGTAGAACAGCTGGATGCTGCTAAAGAGCAAACCATTTTTACCGATGTGGAAAGTTATTCCTCCGGTAATTATGACGAGGCCTACCAAGAAGAAGGTTATGTTTCGGGATATGCGCCCTGGGGTCATGAGGTAGACGGAATTGACATCAATATCTATGACAACAGGCCGTATTATGGGTACTATGGGTATTATGGTTATGGGAACCCGTACTTCTACGATCCTTTTTACCCGCCTTACTATGGCTGGGGTTCAGGTGGCTGGAGATTTAGCATCGGCTCTTATTGGGGAAGTCCCTATTATCATGGTTACTACGGGTACCCCTACTACGGATATCCTTATTACGGGTATGGTTACTATGGCAACCCCTATTACCGATATGGGTACGCGGGGTATTATCCAAGCTATCGCTTCGACAACAGGGATGTCTCTTATAACAACAGCAGAAGATCTGCCATAAACAACTACAGCAGAAGCACGCGCAGCAATGTAAACACCATGCGGGCTAGTAGAAGCGACAATTATACCAATTCCAGAAACGTCAGAGCCGGAAGAAGTTCAGACGCTACAGTGCGAAGCAACCAGAGCAATAGTCGAACCTACAGCACCCGAACAAGCAGAGTGGAACCTGCCACTACCCGGAGCACCCGAAGCAGTAACATCTCCACACCTACGCAAAGGCGAAGCAGTTCTTCCATCATAAGAAGCAACCGATCGTCTGACAGAACCAGCCCGGTATTCCAAAGCCGGTCAAGGTCCAGCAATACCAGTCAGATGCAACGTAGCACTCCTACTAGAAACACCAGCACCATGAGATCGGCTCCGACTATGCGGTCTTCCGGTACCCGAAGCTCCTCAGGTTCCTCAAGATCGAGCAGAGGCCGTGGCAACTAGGAAGCAGGCACAAAATGGATCTACTCAGCATAAAAATACACGATGGAAAGCGGATTGAAAAACATCCGCTTTTTGTGCTTGGACCGTTTTTCTAAGCGACCGATCACAACCGACTGCAACTCTAAAACCCCTCGATCATGAAAAAGATATTATTCAGTATACTAGCACTCACCGCAATGTTTGCAGAGGCTCAGACGACAACTGATGCCGTACGATATTCCTCCTCAAGCCTTCACGGAACAGCCCGATTTAAAGGGATGAGCGGAGCTTTCGGAGCATTAGGTGGTGATTTATCTGCCATGGATATTAACCCGGCAGGATCCGCCGTCTTTTTGAGAAGTTCCTCAAGCATCTCGCTGGATTTCAGAAATTCTGAAACCACCACCGGTTACTTTAACACCTTCACCCATTCCGATGATTCCAATGTGGGGGTCGGCCAGGCCGGAGCAGTCTTTGTTTTCAATAACTGGGATACAGGCAGTGACTGGAAAAAATTTACCTTAGGGTTCAATTACTCCACTGTGCAGGATTACGAAAGTGAATTTACTGCACTAGGCACCAGCCAAAAGTCGATTGATCAATATTTTCTTGCACACGCCAACGGCATCCCACTGGATCTGCTCATTCCATATGAAGATGAGACCGTCGCGGATTTATATTCCTACTTGGGCAGGACAGAAGGATTTGGGGCGCAGCAGGCTTTTCTGGGCTACGAAACCTACCTCTTAGAGGCCGAAAACCCCAATGACCTCGAAAACACCTCCTATTTTTCCAACATTGCAGGTGGAAATTTTGACCAGGAGTATCATTATACCGCCACAGGTCTGAACGGAAAATTCGCCTTTAACCTGGCTACTCAGTATCAAAATAATATCTACCTGGGACTGAGCCTAAATGCCCACTTCCTGAATTATGAAAAAGTAACCAGCCTTTTTGAGACTAACGGGAATCCCGGAAGCCAGATTAATGAGGTTTATTTCGAGGATCGGCTGAAAACCTCTGGAAGCGGATTTTCATTCCAGTTGGGTGGGATTGCTTTACTTTCCCCTAACGTAAGGCTTGGTCTAGCCTATGAATCTCCAACTTGGTATACCATTTCTGAAGAGGGCTCGCAGTATATAGATACCTATAGCAATGAATTTGGTGTCGCGGTGGTGGATCCCCAGGTCATTAATGTGTACCCTGATTATAAATTGCAGATCCCGGGCAAGTATTCCGGAAGCCTTGCTTACTTATTTGGCAGCCGGGGTCTTATTAGTTTTGACTACTCGTACAGGGATTACAGCAACATGAAGTACAAACCAACCAGTGATCCCACATTTTCCTACCAGAACAATTTGATGGCAAAAGAGTTGACAGGAGCCTCTACTTTTCGGGTGGGAGGGGAATATCGTTTGGCAGCCTTGAGCCTTCGTGCGGGCTATCGATATGAACAAAGCCCCTATCAGGACGGGAGCACTATAGGAGATTTGAATGGCTACTCACTAGGTGCCGGGTATGACTTTGGCGGTCTGCGACTGGATTTTGCCTACGATTGGGCAGAGGCCGATAGCAGTCCCCAATTATACCAGACAGGGCTCACAAACAGAGCAAATATTGACCAGCAATGGAATAATTTCACCTTGACCCTGAGTTTCGGAATTTAGTAACGCGTGCTGCCTATCAAGATAGCAGGAGAGCTTCAGATTTTGAAAGTTCCGTTAGGGAGAAAATCCGGTTCTTCTGCTTCTTCCCCACGAAGAACTCCCCTGGCAGTTTCTTCCAGGAAGCCTTACACAATAGCTGCTCCCGCTGGGAAAACCGCTCATACTAAATTGCCCTGTTGGTCCTTATTTTGCACCTGTCCTGCTCGGTGTTAACCTTAGCAACTAAGGGAAAGCCTCCCTTGGGGGGAGCTACGGTAAAACCGCTAAATATTGTATCTTTGCAAGCCTAAAAGCCAGATTGGCATTTTATCATCAGATCGATATGAAAAAAGAACACATAGAAGATTCACTTGAGGAAATGGGAGATGCTTTTATCAGCTCCAACACTGAAACACCTTTGCGAGCAGATGCTTTTGATATGAGCGATGAAGAAAAGATTCAGTTGATTCAGGAAGATGTCCGCAACATTTTGAATACCCTGGGAATGGACCTTACTGATGACAGTTTGAAAGGCACCCCCAAGCGAGTCGCAAAGATGTTTGTCAATGAAATCTTCAGTGGACTGCATCCCGACGTGAAGCCTAAGGCCTCTACTTTCCAAAACAAGTATAAATACGGGGAGATGCTGGTAGAGAAAAATATCACCCTGTATTCGACATGCGAACACCACTTGCTTCCGATCGTTGGAAAAGCTCATGTCGGTTATATTTCTAACGGGACAGTGGTTGGTCTCTCTAAAATGAACCGAATTGTCGATTATTATGCCAAGCGACCTCAGGTACAGGAAAGGCTTACCATGCAGATTGTGAAGGAACTTCAAGAGGTACTGGGTACGGAGGATGTCGCCTGCGTCATCGACGCGAAACACCTTTGCGTGAACAGCCGCGGAATCCGCGATGTGGAATCCAGCACGGTCACCAGTGAGTATGGTGGAAAATTCAAAGATCCTGAGATGAGAAGGGATTTTCTGGATTACATCAACCTCGATACAGATTTCCATTAATAAATTCTATGATCAGGGCTCAATAGTTTTTCCTCTTAGGAGGAAAACCCTGTAGCCAAAATCACAACCTATGGCATTATACAAGGAACAAGTTATAAAGATTTACAATTCCATATCCGGAGAAAAGGAAACCTTCACTCCACTAGTAGAGGGCAATGTGGGAATGTACGTTTGCGGTCCTACCGTGTACAGTAATGTACACCTGGGAAACTGCCGCACCTTTATTTCTTTTGACCTTGTTTTCCGGTATCTGAAGCACCTGGGATATAAAGTCAGGTATGTCCGGAATATAACCGATGCCGGCCATCTGGAGAACGATGCGGATTCGGGAGAAGATAGGATTGCGAAGAAAGCACGGCTGGAACAAATCGAACCCATGGAGGTGGTACAAAGATACACCGTGGACTTCCACAACATTCTCAACAAATTCAACAACCTGCCTCCCAGTATTGAACCTACTGCCACCGGCCATATTGTTGAACAGATTGAAATCATCAAGGAAATCATTGATAAAGGCTTTGCATATGTAGCCAATGGTTCGGTGTACTTCGATGTCTTGAAATTCAATGAATCCCATCAGTACGGGAAATTAAGCGGCCGTAACCTGGAAGACATGATTCCTAACACAAGGGAGCTTCAGGCTCAGAGTGACAAGAAGAACCCTCAGGATTTTGCCTTATGGAAGAAAGCCGAACCGCAGCACATCATGCGATGGCCGTCTCCCTGGAGCGATGGCTTTCCAGGCTGGCATCTGGAATGTACGGCGATGAGTACCAAATATCTGGGTGAGCAATTCGATATCCATGGAGGTGGAATGGATTTGAAATTTCCGCATCACGACTGTGAGATTGCACAAGGAAAAGCGGTGACCGGTAAGAATCCCGTTCGTTACTGGATGCATGCCAACATGCTCACGCTCAACGGAAAGAAAATGGCCAAAAGTACTGGCAATAACATTTTACCCGAAGAAATCTTTAGCGGAAAGAACGACATTCTTGAAAAATCATTTGAGCCCAGTGTGGTGCGTTTTTTCATTCTGCAAGCCCACTATCGCAGCATTCTTGATTTTTCAAATGACGCGCTGGTTGCGAGTGAGAAAGGATTTCAGCGACTGATGGATGCTTATCATTCGCTGGACCAACTACCTGCTTCCGAGCGGAGTGATTTTGATGTTAAAGCCTGGATTCAAAAAGCATATGATGCCATGAACGATGACTTTAACAGCCCTATCTTGATCGCCCATTTGTTTGAGGCGGTCCGGCAAATCAACGCTGTAAAAGATTCAAAGGCAGAATTAACTGGGGCCGACAGAGATTTACTCAAAAAGGCAATGTCTGATTTTATGTTTGATATCCTGGGTCTAACCGATCAGGAAGAGGAGCATGGCGATGTCGGTCAGAAGTTAGAGGGAACCATTGAGCTTCTGATTAAGCTAAGAGCAGAGGCCCGGGCCAATAAAGATTTCAAAACTTCCGATAACATCAGAGATCAACTGGAGGCAATAGGAATCGCATTAAAGGACGGGAAAGAAGGCACCACCTACTCTATCTTGTAAAACAACTTCTGAAAGACCAAAGCCTGCCCACTTTGTTTGGAAAAAACATTCTCCTTCATATGCCATTTTCAGGCTGGAAGGTATACCTTTAGTGGAACCCCGAGTGCTTGTTATTGTAGGGGCGATCCCAGTGGTTTCATCCCCCACAGATAGGGCCATTAAGAATATGATACGAAAAGCTCTGACATACCTTCTTCTCGGCGTGGTAAAATTCTATAGGAATTTTATCTCTCCCCATACGCCGCCTTCTTGTCGGTATTCCCCCACTTGTTCGGCTTACATGTTAGAAGCCGTTGAGCTCCACGGCCCGATTCGGGGAGGATGGCTGGGTCTTAAACGCATTGCCAGTTGTCATCCATGGGGAGGGTCGGGATATGACCCAGTTCCCAAACCCGACCAGGAGAATGATAATGATAGCGGAGCGCAGGCAGGTAAAGATCATCCGGAAGTATAGGAGAAAAGCTGCAAATATGTATCTTTACCACAAAACCTATATAGCCGATGTTGCTTGCCAATCAAATTACCTGGAATCCTTCTGAAGGAATAGACCTGGGATTCATCACCATCCACTTTTACAGCTTGATGTTTGTTATTGCCTTCACCCTGGGCTGGTACCTGATGAAGAGCATTTTCAAACGCGACGGCATACCCCTGGAGAAACTGGATTCCCTTTTTATTTACATGGTACTGGCGACCCTGATAGGTGCCCGTCTGGGCCATGTGATTTTTTACGACTGGGATTACTACCAGGACCATTTACTGGAAATATTTCTTCCCGTTCAGTTTGAGCCAGAATTTCAGTTCACCGGATTCCGGGGGCTAGCCAGTCATGGAGCAGCAATTGGTATTATCATAGCCATGTATTTATACTGCAAAAGGGTACTTCACAAACCGGTTCTCTGGATTTTGGACCGGGTGGTTATCCCTGTCGCAATTGGTGGGATGTTCGTAAGGATCGGAAATTTCATGAACTCCGAAATTATAGGAAAACCTACCAATAGTGACTTCGGAGTTATCTTTGTTCAGTTGGGAGAAAGTTTCCCACGACATCCGGCCCAATTATACGAGGCCGTCTGTTACCTGATAATTTTCATTATTCTCTGGCTGCTTTACTGGAAAACCAGCAAAAGGGAAACCATCGGCTACATATTCGGCCTGTTCCTCGTCCTACTATGGACCGTAAGATTCTTTATTGAATTCCTCAAGGAACCTCAGGTAGGTGAACGGGCTGATTGGGCGTTGAATACTGGACAATGGTTGAGTATCCCGTTTATCCTGGCCGGTTTTTATTTTATGTATAGAAACCGCTCCAAAACCCAAACTACATGAAAAAAGCCCCCTTTTACTGCTTGGTAGCATTGCTAACCACTGGAACACTGGTAAGCTGCAACAACTCCCCCAAGGCTGAAAAGCAACCCGTAGCACAAGCGGCAATTGAATTTCGGAAAGACGCTGATCTATCACTAATTGCGTCAAATGGCGATCCGATTCATCAGATCGAAATTGAAATTGCAGATGATGATTATGCACGGGAAACAGGATTGATGTATCGCCAGGAACTGGGAGCCGATCAGGGAATGCTGTTTATTTTCCCAGATGAAGCGGAAAGAGGTTTTTATATGAAGAATACACACATCCCGCTTGATATCATTTACTTCAACGCTGACAGTACTGCCATTAGCATCCATGAAAACACCACTCCCCTGGATGACACGAGTATTCCTTCTAATGGACCAGCCAAATTTGTTCTAGAGATTAATGCAGGTAAGGTAAAGGAGTGGGAATTTGTTGTTGGTGATAGATTTAGCCTGAATAAGTAACAGCTTCTTTAAACAGATTATCTGTTCTAGCCCAAACTTTAAGAGGTCCCAATCGGAGACCTTTTTTTACTCACCTATGAGTTTTGAAAAAGCCGAAGATAGTCATCATCCGGGTGGGCCGTACAGCCCGGCTAACCTATGCCTATCGCCACTATTTCCTATGAACCATAGTCAGAGACTCTCAACATGCTCCCGCTTTACAATCCTGATCTGCCTTCAGGGCATTAAACAATTCTCTGAAAAGCCTTCCCCTCTTTGAATAACCATGCTTCTAATTGCTGCCTACTAATAGAAAACAAACCCAATTAAAGAATGTGATTGGACCAGTGGCACCTATAAAAAAGCCCCAGCATTTACTCTGGGGCCTTTAAATATTTAAGCTATCAATTTTTCTTATGCCTTAGCTCGAGGCACCTTCTTTTCCTCTCCCAGTTTCAAATTCTCATCCCTCTTCTTCATGGTATCATAAGTAAGAGGTGATACAAAGAAAATGGTCGAATAGGTTCCCACGACAACTCCGATAATCATGGCGAACATAAAGCCTCTGATACTTTCACCTCCAAAAATAAAAATGGACAGCATTACCACCAAGGTTGTGAGTGAGGTGTTCATGGTTCTTCCCAGAGTACTACTCACAGCAGAATTTATCAAACGTTTGGTTTTCCAGCCCGGATGATCATTAAAGTACTCCCGGATCCGGTCAAACACCACCACCGTGTCATTCAGGGAATATCCAATCACGGTCAAAATAGCCGCCATAAATGCCTGATCAATCTCCATACTAAATGGCATAAACCTGTAGGTCAGGGAGAAAATACCCAGAATAATCAACACATCATGCGTCAATCCTAATACAGAAGAGAAACTAAATTGCCATCTTCTAAATCTCAATAGAATATATAGGAAGATTACCACTAGCGACCCTATCACACCCCAAATTGAAGCCTGTTTAATATCATCCGCAATGGAAGGACCAATCTTGAGGGTTTGCATTATTCCATATTCGGTATCAGATCCACCTGCAAGGAAGTCATCAAAACTCATATTCTGCGGCAGATATGACTGCAATGAATTATACAATAATTGTTGGATTTCCCTATCGACCTCAGTTCCTTCCTCTTCAACCTTATATTTTGTCGTAATACGAACCTGATTTGCGGCCCCGAATGTTTTAACCTCCGCCGATCCGATTGCCTCCTCAAGCGAATTCTGGATTTCAGTAGGACTTACAGACTGCTCGAAACGAACGGTATAACTCCGTCCGCCGACAAAATCTACTCCCGGATTTAATCCCTGCGTAAGGAGAGAAATTAGGCTGATAGCGACCAACACGGAAGAAATAATATACCCAACCTTCCGACGGTCCATGAAGTTGACATTGACATCCTGAAGAAACCCTTTGGTAGGAGCTGTAGAAAATTCAAGTTTCTTTCCACTTTTACCGTATCCGTCGATAAACAGCCGGGTAATAAAGATGGAAGTAAATAATGAGGTTGCAATACCAATGAGTAAGGTGGTTGCAAAACCTTTAATAGGTCCTGTACCGACAACAAACAAAATGATACCGGTTAGTCCTGTTGTAATGTTGGCATCTAAAATGGAAGAGAGTGCATTACTAAATCCATCTCTAATAGCATCAACCTGCGATTTTCCTTTATGTAATTCTTCACGGATGCGTTCGAAGATAAGAACGTTGGCGTCCACTGCCATACCAATGGTCAGAACAATACCAGCGATACCCGGTAAGGTTAGAACCGCACCCAGTCCTGCAAGTACCCCGAATATAAAGAGGATGTTTACCAATAGCGCGATGTCGGCAAAACCTCCGGCCTTACCATAGTAGAAGATCATCCAAATTAGCACCAACACCAGAGCAATGATAAAGGACATCATACCTGCATCAATAGCTTCCTGACCAAGAGAGGGACCTACCACTTCACTCTGTACAATATCGGCAGATGCTGGTAGTTGTCCGGCTTTTAAAACGTTCGCAAGATCCTGGCCTTCCGCTACCGTAAAGTTTCCTGTAATTTCACTCCGTCCCCCAGAGATGGGTCCCGAAGAGACCCCAGGAGCAGAATAAACAATATCATCCAGAACGATGGCAATGGATGTTCTGTTGGAGAAGGCCTGGCCGGTCATTTGTTCCCAAACACGTGCGCCCTGGCCATTCATTTGCATGCTGACAGCAACCCTTCCAACCTGATCAAAAGTTTGTACAGCATCTGTTACCACTCCTCCACTCAGTGGAGGCTCATTCTGTCGGTTACCGGCTAACGCATATAAACTCGTAAGCTCATCGTTTTCCCCCTCAGCAATCCCCCAGGCAAATTTTGTGTACCGTTTATCAGCAGGCAACAAGGATCTCACTCGTGACATCTGAAGATAATCATTAACCTGAGCGGTATCCGCAACCCGGAAAGTGGCGATTACCGGACCCTGAAAAACAGGTTGAACCATCAGATCAAAGAGCGGATTTGCTTCAGCTGTTTCTGCAGAATCCTCTGCAGAGGCCAGTAAAGCATCAATTTCATCATCTCCGGTTGCAGTGGTATCATCTTCGACTTGTTGTTGACTACTGCCATCTTCAGACAGTTCCTTCAGCAAGTTATTGGCCTGAGCAAAAAAGCCCTGAAATTGATTACTGTTATAGACATGCCAGAACTCCAGTTCCGCGGTGCTTTGCAGCAGTCCCTGCACCCTTTCGATATCTTTGGCACCCGGAAGTTCCACCAGGATTCTACCAGAGGTTCCAAGCCGCTGAATATTGGGCTGAGTGACACCAAACCGGTCAATTCGATTTCGGATAATTTCAAAAGCAGAAGAAATAGCCTCATCAATTTTTCTTCTTATGATAGGCTTAACCTCATTGTTCGACATATTGAAATCAATCTCCGCACTAAGGTCTTTGTTCGCGAAGATATCCGGAGAAGCCAGTCGAGCATCAGGAATTTGCTCAAATGCATCAAAGAAAAGATCAATATAGTCATCTTGACTGGTCCGCTGCGCCTGATCAGCCTGAGCAAGAGCCTGGTTAAAGGCCGGGTCAGAACTATTGTTCGAGAGCGTACGCAGAATATCCTTTACGGATACCTGAAGAATGACATTGATACCACCTTTTAAGTCAAGCCCTCTGTTGAGCTCCTTTTCCTTGGCATCATTATAGGTAATTCCTGCTATAATATTCTGGTTCCCTATGGAGTCCAGATACCGCTGTTCTACAGCCTCTCGCAGAGGGGCATAATCTTCTACCTCATCACTTACTTGTTGAATTGCGAACTCTTTCGCCTCACCTTCCACACTGCTAGCGATAAAAGTAAAAGAGAGCTGGTAAATACACACCAACCCAAAAAGAATCGCAAACACCTTTACTAGTCCCTTGTTCTGCATTTTTTATTGATTAAGTCGAATTTAAAAACGGACAAATATAGGTTTTCAAAAAAGAAATCCCAATTATTTTTTTTAGAAGACTTTAACGATTATCTCCCTGAATAGCAGCTTTCCCCACCCTCCTGAGCAATCATCCCGATTAAAATCTTCTGTATCTTATGTGGTGGGCCATTCCAGTGACCCTAAATAAAACGCCCCCAAAGGTTTGGGGGCATCCTTCTCTCCTATTTCCAGAGGTCTGACATATCTGGTGTTAAAAAGTTTTACCTGTGGGTGTTCTCATTTATTGAAGATTCAGTAATCCGTTTACCTTTCGAACCCCTTCAGCACTGGCCTGCAGTTTCGCTTTCTCTTGATCGTCCAGTTCAATTTCAACTACCTGTTCTATACCCTGAGCACCTAATATAACGGGCGCTCCTATACATATATCCTCCAGTCCATATTCTCCCTCTAACATCACAGAGCAAGGAAACATTTTCTTCTGGTCACAAGCTATGGCCTGTACAAGGGAGGAAACCGCTGCTCCAGGTGCATACCATGCACTTGTACCGAGCATTTTCGTCAGGGTAGCGCCCCCCACCTTGGTATCTTCCTCAATTTGTTGAATTCGATCCTCTGAAAGCAATTTGGAAATGGGCACTGAATTCCGTGCAGCTAAACGGGTCAGTGGTACCATCCCTGTATCACTATGTCCCCCTATAACCATTCCTTCCACATCGGATGCAGGACACTCCAGCGCTTCACTGATACGGTATTTAAACCTGGCACTATCCAGGGCACCACCCATTCCAATAATCTTGTTTTTTGCCAAATCAGTGGTTTTATGAACCAAGTAGGTCATGGTATCCATTGGATTACTCACCACAATGATAGTCACATCTGGTGAATGCTCAATAAGGCTGCTGGCAACTGACTTTACAATATCGGCATTTATACCTATGAGCTCTTCACGGGTCATTCCTGGTTTCCGTGGAATCCCACTGGTGATTACGGCAATGTCACTACCTGCTGTTTTAGAGTAATCGTTCGTGCTTCCGGTTATTCGGGTATCGAAACCCATAAGGGATGCAGTCTGCATCAAGTCCATGGCCTTTCCCTCGGCATAGTTTTCTTTTATGTCCACCAGTACCACTTCTGAGGCAAAATTCTTGATGGCGACATATTCTGCACAGCTGGCCCCAACAGAACCCGCACCTACTATAGTCACTTTCATATGTTTAGTTTTAATGTATTAATGAATATCCTCGCGAAAATACAAAAAGCAATAGGATTACTCGAGCGAAGCCTTCTGAATAATGACAAAACTAAAAGGCGTTTTCGCTGCGGACTATTGGTATTTGCGTAGGTTCCTTCCTTGTGTATGGGAGGTTCGTTCGCAAAAATAAAAAACCGGAAGACTAAATTTAACAGCTTCCGGCTTTTTTCTAAGCGTCTATATTAGCGTAGACGGCATTCTTTTCAATAAATTCCCGGCGTGGAGGCACTTCATCTCCCATCAGCATGGAGAAGATTCGATCAGCTTCACCAGAGTTATCAATGGTCACTTGTCTCAGCGTCCGCGTTTCGGGATTCATGGTGGTATCCCAAAGCTGTTCGGCATTCATTTCTCCGAGACCTTTATATCGCTGGACACTTGCTCCACTCGAGTATTCAGCAAGAATTTCATCCCGCTCTTTATCTGACCAGGCGTAGCGCCTTTTACTTCCTTTTTTCACCATATAAAGCGGCGGCGTCGCGATATACACATAACCTTCTTCGATAAGTTCCTTCATATATCGGTAGAAGAAGGTCAAAATCAACGTTGCAATGTGACTTCCATCCACATCAGCATCACACATGATTACAATTTTGTGATATCTCAGTTTGCTTAAATTAAGCGCCTTACTATCCTCCTCCGTACCTATGGTAACACCCAGGGCGGTATAGATGTTTTTAATCTCCTCGTTCTCGAACACCTTATGGGTCATGGCTTTCTCCACGTTCAGAATTTTACCTCTTAGCGGAAGGATTGCCTGAAAATGACGATCCCTACCCTGTTTGGCAGTACCTCCTGCAGAATCACCCTCGACCAGAAACACTTCACTCTCTTCAGGATCCTGAGAGGTACAATCTGACAATTTCCCTGGTAATCCACCACCACTCATGGCGGTTTTGCGCTGCACCATTTCTCGTGCCTTCTTAGCTGCGTGCCGGGCCTGAGCTGCAAGAATTACTTTCTCAACTATGGTTTTTGCATCGGACGGATTCTCTTCCAAAAATATTTCAAGCATTTCAGAAACTGCCTGTGAAACAGCGGCATTAACTTCCCGGTTTCCGAGCTTAGTTTTGGTTTGCCCTTCAAATTGAGGCTCCGCAACTTTAACAGATACAATTGCTGTCAGACCTTCGCGAAAGTCATCTCCCGCAATTTCAAACTTCAGCTTATCCAGCATTCCGGAGGCATCCGCATACTTCTTCAGGGTAGAGGTAAGCCCTCTACGGAAACCCTGTAAGTGCGTTCCGCCTTCATGCGTATTGATATTGTTCACATAGGAATGAAGATTCTCATTAAAGGAGTTATTATAAACCATGGCCACCTCCACAGGTATACCATTCTTTTCTCCTTCCATGGCAATCACATTACTGATGATCGACTCCCTGTTCCCATCCAGAAACTTGATAAATTCCTTAAGCCCTTCCTCAGAATAAAACTCCTCAAAAACAGGATTACCTTCTTTATCTTTTTCGCGTCTGTCGGTAAGGGTTATACGGATCCCCTTATTGAGGAAGGCCAGTTCCCTCATCCGACTGGCCAGGGTTTCAAAGCTATATTCTACGGTATGTTGAAAAATAGTAGGATCCGGATGAAAAGTCACCACCGTACCGGAGAGCTCAGTCTCTCCAATAGAACGCACAGGATAAAGCGGCTTTCCCTTTTCATACTCCTGCTCCCAAATGGTACCGTCCCGGTATACGGTCGCCTTCAAACGGTCTGAAAGGGCGTTTACACAACTCACCCCTACTCCATGAAGTCCACCAGAAACCTTATAAGAGCCTTTATCAAATTTTCCACCGGCACCAATCTTTGTCATTACCACCTCCAGAGCAGACACACCTTCTTTTTTATGCAGGTCAACTGGAATCCCTCTACCGTTATCTTCTGTGGTAACCGAGTTATCTTCATTAATGGTCACTCTAATGGTATCACAGTGTCCGGCGAGAGCCTCGTCAATGGAGTTATCCACCACCTCATAAACCAAATGGTGCAATCCTCTTACTCCAGTATCTCCAATATACATGGAAGGCCTCATTCGCACGTGTTCCATTCCCTCCAGGGCCTGGATACTATCCGCCGAATAACTGTTCCCTTCTTTTACCAATTCGCTCATACTTATTTCGTTAAAACTTTCTCAAAATCAACAAACAGACAAATATACCAAAACCTCAGCTTTTTCGCGGTCTGAACCAGCCGCAAACTCCTGAAGTTATCAACATTTTATGTGGAAAAATCGTCCCGATCCACCTCGTGAGGACTCCCTAAGAAACAGAGACTTAATCAGACCATTTATCGAATTTGTCGAGTATCTTTTTTTCTTGATTCAAACCACTTATCAAAAGTTTGAATTCAGTATATTGTATTGCAATAAGCGCACCACATTGGGCGTTAAAAGGACAGAACACAGGCGTATAACCTGGAGGGATTTCTTCCAACCCCGTTAACAAAAGGATAGTGGAGATTAACGCTTGCAACAACTTAAGAAACAGGAACCAAAAACTCAATTGATATGAAAAATCTTCTGATTTTCACGATTCTCTCGTATAGCTTACTGGTGGGATTTCCCATCTTTGCTCAGGGCCAGGAGCCGGAATTTCCAAAGTTAGATATGAGTCCTATGGATTTGGCCACTGCTACGACCCCCGAGGGTGAGACTGTTGCGCGGGTGATCTACGGCAGGCCACAGAAAAGAGGCAGAGAGATATTCGGAAAGCTGGTTCCTTATGGGGAGGTCTGGAGGACCGGAGCCAATGAGGCATCCGAGTTGACTCTTTATCAGGACCTGAGTGTTGGAGGCGAGACCATTGAGGCAGGCTCCTATTCCTTTTATACCATTCCTGAGCAGCACGAATGGACTATCATTCTCAACAAAACGACAAACACCTGGGGTGCATATGATTACCAGGTTCAACAAGACCGTGCCCGTATTAAAGTACCCGTAAGGCAATTGAAAAACCCACTGGAGACCCTGTCGATGCTTTTTAAACCCACTGACCAAGGCGTTATCCTAAAGCTGGGCTGGGACGACCGTTATGTGGAGGTTCCATTCCATTACATCCGGTAAGGCGAGGTCCTGGATTTGGTTGTACCAGAATGGACTATCTAAATTCTCTGGAATTAAGGCACATTTAAATATTTATGCGTCTGCAGGGAAACCTGCCATTTGGGATTAGCCAAAACGTAATCCACAATCAGGGGCATCATCTTCTCTCTATTACTCCACTCAGGCTGCAAGTATAAAATGCAATCCTTCCCTACTTGCTGGGCTTGCTCCTCAGCAAATATAAAGTCATGCTTATTATAGATGATTATTTTTAATTCATCGGCTTTCTGATAAGCCGCTGCTACCGGTAATTTATTTTTTTTGGGAGAAAGACATACCCAGTCCCATATACCGGTGAAAGGGTAAGCTCCTGAGGTTTCAATATGAATACGCGCCCCCTTTTCTTTTAGTCGGGCTGTTAGCGGCCCCATGTCATAGGTCAGAGGTTCCCCGCCAGTGATTACCACCAATTTTGAATGGGACACGGCTTTTTCAGCAATTTCCTCAACATCCATTGCAGGATGAAGATCCGGATTCCAGCTCTCCTTCACATCACACCAATGGCAGCCAACATCACAACCCCCGACTCTTACAAAGTACGCGGCCGCCCCCTTATAGTAGCCCTCCCCCTGAATGGTATAAAACTGCTCCATCAAAGGCAACATCAGGCCCTTGTCCACCAATGCTTTAGTCTCCACTGTATTCATGCGGCAAAGGTACGCAGATTTCCCCTTCTATCGAAGCAGCACTCCATTGAAATCGATCTCATGATCCTGCCTGGTTACATCAAACATAAAGCCGTTGATTACTGCATAGACAATCTTTCCATCCTTCCCAATAAAAAAAGTAGCATCCCCTCCCAGACGTACTTCCGGATCTACTTGCGCATCTAAAGAAGCCACGACTATCGGATAATCCACAAAATTCACTCCTTCGGGAACTTCCTCCATTCGGATGTAGGCGTACCCATCCTGATGGAGCTCGCGAAAATTAATCTTGCTCAGTTCCTGATCGTCCTTCACAATTCGGGGGTAAATCGCGGCGGGAATAAGTTCAAAACCGGTCAAATCTCTATCCCGGTACCCATAATTGGTAGAAAGGTCTCCTATGTCCGTTATCCTCCCCCGTAAATAAACGGAATCCCCCACTACCACCTCTAAAGCATTGATCCCTAAATCGATTATAAAATCCTGCCCCTCTAGGGTGTGGTTTATATCAGTCAGCTTGAGATCAAACAGCTTCCGATCATTTTGAGGAATCTGTTCATAAAGTGCGATATCAACTGATTTATAACTATCCTGTGCAATTGAAAACAGGGCAGAGAGGATCGCCATAAAGTTGAGTTTGCGGATTTCCTGCTTCTCCCGATCCTGGTATTGTCCTCCTGATTCGATAAGAATCGTTCTTGTTCCCCATTTTTGAATATTATCACCAAAGGCCCTGGGTTCAAAAGTGTCGTCATACCTTCCTACCTGATTGGGAATATGATTTTGCAAGACCCCGTTCATTTCTACAATCAGCTTCATTGCGTCCCCCCTTTTTTCATTTATTGACTTCTGCTGGTCATAAGCTGGAGCCAAAAAAGAGATGGTGGCGGGCTTGTCATGTCCCTGTGCGTTATAGTACCGGCTTTGGTCATGAAGATTAAACCCCCAGTCCGCCTCCAGACTATCCCGCACTTTCTTAAGTGCCCGTCCTTCGGGCGTCTGCAGTCGGAGTGCATCCCTGTTCACGTCCACACCCAGACGATTACGCCGTTGGAACCTCTGAGCCCCGTCGGGGTTCAACATCGGAATAAAATGTAGCCGAACCTCTTTAAATAAAGACCGTTTTTCCGCAGAATAGTCCTCCGACAAAAAAAAGTTGAACAAGTCAAAGATGGCCATGGTCGCGGTGGATTCATCCCCGTGCATTTGTGACCATAGCAAAACATCCTTTTTCCCTGATCCAATACTCAGCAGGTAAAGCTCCCGCCCCTCAATGGAAGTCCCTATTTGATTCACCTCCACCTGTTCTTGAGTCTTCAGGTTTTCAATAAGAGGAAGGATATCCTGATGCTGAAACCGGCGATTTTCAAATGCCGGTTCCCGATATTGGTCATAATCTTCAAAAGCTCTCTGACCAATCCCCGGTTCCTGGGACCACAACGGCATACTTATAAAACTAAATATCCCTACGTATAAAATTCCTAAAACCTGCATTGTCTTCATCTGGAAAGGCTTTCAATCGTACGACTATACGTGCTAAATATCTTGTTTTATGAGGAATCCGGCAAGAATAATCAAATAAAATAATTAACCTGAGCCATCTTCCAGTAGGCATTCAGTGTGACAAATGGAGTCCCGGATCAAATTGCATGACAACCATGAGGAAAGATGAGCTTAACGCACATACTGAAATAGAGAAGCCGCCTTACATTTAACTATAAGACGGCTCCTTTTGGTCAGATTAGTTGTACTTTACTTATCCCACCAAACAGGTGCATACATGTTGTCCGTTCCTCCAAACTGACGCTCGAGCGCCTCCTCATAACTTGCCGTATTATTGAAGCCTTCATTATCAGGATACTGCAATCGAAGCGGAATTTCAGCGCCTTGGGGATGTGTTCGTTCAGAAGGGTATCCGGTTCTTCGCCACTCCGCCCATGCTTCGTATCCGTGCATGTACAGGTGAACCCAACGTTGATTCGATATCTGCTCAAGCCAATTAGAGGAATCATAGGCAACGCCTGGTTGATTGAGGAACTCCTCAACATCTTCTGTTGTTCCCGTCCATTGCAGAATGGAGTTTTCAATAGCGGCATTGTAATACGACTGGGCATCTCCGGAAATCCATCCTCTCTCAACTGCTTCGGCCTGAGCAAACAGGGCCTGGGCATAAGTAACCAGATGAATCTCCAGGTCCTGGGCATAAATAGCCGGACCTATCAGAGAATACGCCTCGGTACTTAGATTTTCCGTGTCCCCAAATTGCATTCCCACATAATCCCCATCGTAATCCTCGGTAACTGTGGCCCGCGCAGGAGAACCATATACCGGTAACCTTGGATCCTCAAAGGGCAGCATTTCATCTACCAGATGCGTCGTAAGCGCCCACCATTCCCGGTTTTGGTCTACCACCTGCCCATACCAGTAGCTCTGGTGGTTGGCTTCTGCCAGGTGCCGAAAAATCATGTTGTCATCATTAGATTCCATAATTCCAGCGCTGAGCGCATCATTGAACTCCTGCTCTCCTCTCTGAGGGTCTACCTCAGACAGACGCAGCGCCATTAAGGAGCGAACGGTCGCGCTGAACTTCTTCCACTTTGCCATATCCCCATTATAAATAATATCGCTCGAAACGGATCCGCTGACAATCTCACTTTCCGCCTCTTTGAGCAGGGCAAAGATGTTGTCGTAGATGGATTCTTGAGTATCGTAGGCGGGAGTGAAGTTTTCAGAACCTTTCAGGGCTTCGGAATAAGGCACATCTCCCCATCTATCAGTGATATTCCAGAAAATATATCCTTTCAATATTTTGGCAATGGCCTTTTGGTTGGCTACAGGACCTTCTGACCCCTCAAGATCTTCGGCGTCAATAACGGCCTGTAAATTCATCAGAGGTCCCTGATACCATCCGTAAAAGCTCACTCCTCCTTCAGGATACAATGAGATTCCCACGTACTGGGTCTCGGCCAGGTACTGTGCCAGGAAATTTCCCCGGGTCGAAGCACTGAGATCAGAAAGCGCAAGCTGGGCATTGGCCACCAGCTGCATTCCTGAGGCCTCTGTAGGCAGGTTCGGATTGACATTAATGTCTTCTTCAAAATTATCACAGCTCCAAAACAGGGAACTTATCAACGTGAGTAAAAATATCTTTCTCATCGGTTCTTCTAATTAAAAAATGATGTTTAGGTTAATTCCATAAGACTTAACGGAATTGAGTTGTCCTGATTCATACCAGCTAATGGATTGTGAACCTGTGGACACCTCTGACGGATCAATTCCATCTGGAGCTTCCTGCCAGATCATAAGAGGGTTTCGTGCTATAAAAGCCAGATTAATGGACTGGAAGGGCAGGTTCTGCATGATGTTCTCTCCAAAGGTATACCCAAGACGAACTTCGCGCAGCTTCACATAGGAGGCATCGATCACCCAATCCTCATAGATGCGTCGTCCCACATAGTTGTTATAATAGGTTTTGGCATCCACAAAGGCTGTTACGGGTTCTCCCGTGCTGGCAGAAATTCCCTCTACCTTAACGCCTCCACCCGCTTCCAGAGGTTCCCGAATGTTGACCCCGTTCTCATTGATCGCGGCGGATATTGGGTGCTGCCCTGTTCTCACAGCCAGCATCTGAGATCGGCTAAAGAATTGACCACCCCCCTGAAAATCAATCATAGCAGAAAGGTCGAAGTTCTTATAGCGGAAGCTGTTAAGAAAACCACCATTAAAATCTGGAAGAACACTTCCGAAGTTATGGTTGGATTCGGTATACATCGGCATATTATTATCGTCCAGAAGAATCTGGCCGGTAGCTTCATCCCGCTGATAAGCAGGCCCTACCAAACTCCCGAAAGCCTCCCCTTCATAGGAGTTCAGATAAGTTGTCACGGAGGAATAGGTAGTAGATCCATGCGTGTAAACATTAATATCCGGATGCAGCTCCACCACCATACTTTTGTTATGGTTGATATTAAAGTTCATGTCCCAGGAGAAATTATCCGTTTCAATGGGACGACCGGTAAGAGCCAGCTCTATTCCCTTGTTTTCAATCAGGCCAGCATTAATATTGGTATAGCTGTACCCGCTAGTACCCGAAAGATCCAGGCTGATTATTTGATTCTTGTTCTGCTGCTCGTAGTAAGTAAAATCAATTCCCAGTCTGTTATTGAAAAATCTCAAATCAATTCCAGCCTCATAGGAATGAGCAAAGGAGGGTTCTATATTGGGGTTATACAGGCTGTTTGGAACGGCCAGGTGCGTAATGCCATTATACACAGCACCTACTCCATAGGTCATCGTAGTGGTATAGGGACTCAAATCTGAACCGGCCTGGGCATAACTGGCTCGCACTTTTCCAAAATTAAGAGCGTTCAAATTCAGGAACTCACTAAACACCACACTTCCCGACACGGATGGATACCAGTAGGAATTATTGTCCTCCGGCAGAGCGGAAGATATGTCGTTTCTCAAGGAAGCGTCAATAAAATAAGTGTCCTGATATCCCAAAGAAACCATTCCAAAGGCACTTCGTACTTGTTTGCGCAGTAAATAGTCACTAACCGAAGGACGATCTATAGAGGCATCTATGTTATAATAGCCTGGAGAAGACAATCCACCCACAGTGGCCTGAGACAGGTAGGAGTATCTGCGGTCCCAGATATTTCCACCCAGGTTGGCACTAAGGGAGAATTCATCCCAGGAATTATTATAGGAAGCCAAAAACTCATAGTTCATTTCCCGGTTTTGGTATTTTCCGATAGAATATCCGGGCAGTCCCTTTCCACCAAAAGCGCGGTGAGACTCAATGTTCTGCGTGTACGTATCAGACCGAACAAATGCGCTCAGCTCCAGATGCTCGGTGACATCCCAACTCAATCCAAGATCTCCGAAAAACCGGTCCCGCCGGTCCTCAGTCGTATTCTCATAAGCTTCGAAAAAGGGGTTGTTCCAGTAGACGGGATTAAAATTGGTTACTTCCCCTGTTGCTGTACTCGGGCGACGCAGGTTCCAGTGTAAAAAGGTTCCATCATCATACTGGTAGTCTCTCAGACGGTTCATATCCAGGTTTCGCTGGAACCATTGGATAAGGTAGTTGGCACCTACCTCCGATCCTTGGGAAGGACGTCTGGCACTATTAGTAGCATAGTTAAAATTGGTTGATACCGTCAGATTATCCTGAATATCCAGGCTTGCATTGACTCCGAAGTTATTTCTGTTCAAAAAGGTATTTGGCTCTATACCCTCAATTCTAGTATCGTTCAGGCTGACCCGAATGGCCGTATTTTCATTACCACCCGTGACAGTGACCCCGTTGTTCAGGTTATATCCAGTTTCATAATAATCCTTGATGTTATCAGGATGCGGCGAGAACGGTGTCAACTGGCCATAAGTCGGGTCTTGGGGATAAAAAGAAAAAACCTGTCGTACCAGGGTACCATCCATTTTTGGCCCCCAGCTCTCATCCACCAGTATATCTACATACGGGTCTCCATTGGGCAGGGTCCGGAAAGTCTGACTGGATCCTCCTCCATAAAGATTTTGGGTTGGCATCAAATTAGTGACCTTGTCGATGGTAAAGGAGGAGTTCCACTGGACATCGATATCTTTTACTCCCTTTTTGCCTTTTTTGGTGGTAATCATAATGACTCCGTACTGTCCCCGAATTCCGTAAAGAGCGGAAGCAGCCGGTCCTTTAAGTACGTTAACCGATTCTATATCGGATGGGTTGACATCCTGCCCGAGGTTTCCGAGATCCGGACCAGCACTTCCGGCAAAGTTGGCGTTGGAAATCGGGGTGCCATCCACTACAATAAGCGGTTGATCCCCTCCCCCGATGGAGTTTACACCACGTATTTTAATTTTCTGGGTTCCACCCATACTAGCCCCGGAAGATCCGACTACCTGCACTCCGGCAACTCTTCCAGCCAGGGAACCAATAACATTTTGTTCATTGGTAAAGGTCAGGTCGTCACCATCCACCTCCTGGGTTGCATATCCCAAGGATTTTTTATCCCGGGTGATTCCCAGGGCAGTTACCACTACCTCATCCAGGCTTTGGTAATCCGCATCCATTTGAATATCAAAATTGGTTCGGGTTCCTACTGAAATCTCCTGTGTGGTAAATCCCATCATGGAAAACACCACTACATCGGTTTCGTTTACAGTCAAAGAAAAATTCCCGTCGAAATCGGTGACGGTTCCATTATTGGAATCTTTTACTACCACATTCACCCCCGGAAGAGGCATCCCGTCGGCGGCAGAAGTAACGGTCCCGGATATGGTTCTATCTTGGGCATGCAGCATCGAAATCTGCAGAAAAGACATAAAAAAAGCTATAAAAGCTATCTTTTTACTCATGAGCATTTTGGTTAATGTTAGTCTAATTTTGGCTAAATATATAGAATTTAAATGCGGAGACCGAAACTAGTGACCGAAAATTTTACGAAACAGGCCCAAAAGGTCAAAGTAACCCTGGGCCTGCATTACATTTTAAAAATTACAAAATCTCAGTTCTCATCCCAAAATATCCGGTCCAGCAAGCTGACCTGAGGAACATTCCGACCATTTCGGCTCACCTCGGAATCTGGATATCCGAGTCTCCGAATGAACTGATTATTCAAATCAGGATTCAGGTTAGCAGGGAGCGTAAAATCTTCATAAGCATAATCATACCTGCGAGCGTCCACCCAGGCCTCGGGATGCAGGAACATGACAATATATTTTTCCCGGAAAATATCATCCATCGTAAAGGCCGCCTCACCCATTGCTACTTCCGGATGGTTTAGATATTCATTTTTCTGGGCCTGTGGCACATCCAACTTATCCATATGCGCTGCTATTCCTGCCAGGTAGGCCTGGTAGGAGCGGGTTCGATTCACATCAAAAGCAGCTTCCGCTTCAATGAATTTTTGTTCTGCGTAGGTGGCTATTAACAGCGGGGACTGTTCCGAGGTATAGAACATTCCTGGATATAAGACTGATCGCGCACCTTTTTCGGGTGCATTTCCTCTTCCAGC